>NZ_JBNHHB010000021.1:0-71633 GCF_059091905.1 Arthrobacter sp. Dra40 | reverse complement strand
CTACGGCTGGTCAGAGCGACGTGGAGAAGTTTCAGGATCCTGGACTCCCCCCGCACCGCCCGCGCCGTGCCGACAAAGATCCCCGGGCGGAAAAGCGCGCCGAACGCCAGGTTGCGATACTCTTCGTAATCTCCATCATCGGCACCGTACTTTTCTTCGTCGGGTACTTTGGCATCCGTTTGGATGACACCATCGCAACGCTGCGTTTTCAGAACTTCACCTTGGGCATGGGCACGGCCTTCGCGATGCTGGGCATCGGCGTCGGCATTGTGCATTGGGCCAAGACCCTCATGCCCGACCACGAAATCGTGGAAGAGCGCCACGAGGTCCGCACCGAAGAGGACCGCCGGGACGCAGAGCAGATCATTGGCCAGGTCCTCGACGAATCGGGCATCTCCCGCCGTCCGCTGATCCGCAATACGCTGATCGGCGCCGGTGTACTGGCCATCCTGCCTGCCATCGGCATTTTCCGCGACCTGTCCAAGGACCTGAACCCGGACGTGCTGCGGCACACCATGTGGGACGCCGGCGTCCGCCTCACCCGCGACCCGAGCGGAACCCCGATCAAGGCCTCCGATGTCACCATTGGTTCCGCCTTCCACGTCATTCCCGAGGGACTGAACGAAGCCGAGCACAAGCTCGAGGAGAAGGCCAAGGCCGTCGTCCTCTTGATGCGCCTTAATCCGGACGAGCTGCATGTCTCCCCTGGTCGTGAAGACTGGAACTACAATGGCATCGTTGCTTATTCGAAAATCTGCACCCACGTCGGATGCCCGGTGGCGCTGTACGAACAGCACACGCACCACCTGCTCTGCCCTTGCCACCAGTCGACCTTCGACCTGACCCAGGAATGCAAGGTGATCTTCGGCCCCGCCGCACACGCCTTGCCCCAGCTTCCGATCAGCGTCGACGACGAGGGCTACCTGGTCGCCACCAGCGACTTCCATGAACCTGTTGGACCGAGCTACTGGGAGCGTGGCTAAGCATGAGCGCTTCAACTGATACCTACGTACCCAAGACACGGGTTGGACGGATCACCAACTTCGTCGACACCCGCGTCGGCGGCTCGTCGATCGTCAAGGAATTCGGACGAAAGATCTTCCCGGACCACTGGTCCTTCATGTTCGGTGAAGTAGCGCTCTACTCGTTCGTCATCCTGCTGCTCTCCGGAACGTTCCTGACGTTCTTCTTCGATCCCTCGATGGCGGAGACGCACTACGCCGGACCGTACCTTCCGCTCAAGGGCGTCGAGATGTCGGTCGCTTACCAGTCCACTTTGGAGATCTCCTTCGAAGTCCGCGGCGGACTCTTCATGCGCCAGCTGCACCACTGGTCGGCGCTGCTGTTCGTTGCCTCGGTGTCCTTCCACATGCTGCGCGTCTTCTTCACCGGCGCTTTCCGCCGGCCGCGCGAGCTGAACTGGGTTGTCGGCTGCGTCCTGCTGATCCTGGCCCTGGCGGCCGGCTTCACCGGATACTCCCTCCCGGATGACCTGCTCTCCGGCAACGGCCTGCGCATTATTGACGGCGTGATCAAGGGAATCCCCCTCGTCGGCACCTACATCTCCCTGCTGCTCTTTGGCGGCGAGTTCCCCGGTACCGACATTGTGGGACGCCTCTACGTGCTTCACATCCTGCTGGTGCCGGCGCTGATCCTGCTGATGATCGCCATCCACCTGTTCATGGTTGTGGTGCACAAGCACACGCAGTACCCCGGCCCCGGCCGTTCCGAATCTAACGTGGTGGGCTTCCCGATTGGCCCGGTCTACGCGGCCAAGGCCGGCGGCTTCTTCTTCGTCGTGTTCGGCATTCTGGCCGTCATAGCGGCAAACTTCCAGATCCTGGCGATTTGGGACTACGGGCCCTACGACCCCTCCCCTGTTTCGGCCGGCACCCAGCCCGACTGGTACATCGGCTGGGTGGACGGAGCGCTGCGCCTGATGCCCGGCGTGGGAGAGTTCGTCATCTTTGGTCGGACCATTTCGCTGAACGTGCTGCTCCCGGCCCTTGCCCCGGCAGGCCTGCTGTTCACGCTGATGTTCGCCTGGCCCTGGATCGAACGCTGGGTTACCAAGGACCACCGCGAGCACCACATCCTGGACCGCCCGCGCAACGCACCGTTCCGCACCGGCATTGGTGTTGCAGGCATCGTCTTCTACTCGGTGATGTGGGCAGCTGCCAGCTCCGACCTGATCGCCACGCACTTCCACGTGTCGCTGAACGACGTGACGTACTGGCTGCGCGCGCTGTTCTTCCTCGGCCCGATCCTCGGCTTCATCGTCACGCGCCGCATCTGCCTTGCACTGCAGCGCAAGGACCGCGAGATCGCGCTGCATGGCCGGGAGACCGGACGCATTGTCCGCCTGCCGCACGGCGAGTTCATCGAGGTCCACGAACCGCTGAACGACTACAAGCTGTACCGCCTGGTCAACTTCGAATCGCCCGAGGTGCTGCCGGCACAGCCGAACAAGGCCGGCCACATCAAGCGCGCCGAGAAGCTGCGCGGCGCCCTGTCGCAGTTCTTCTTCGAGGATCGCGTGACACCGGTAACCCCGGCCGAGCTGGAGGCTGCACACAGCCACCATGCTGAGGTTGAGGCTCCCGCCGAAAAGGCCGAAGTCGTCGGACGCTAAATAACCGTTTGCACGAGAGTGGCCCCGGACTCAGTCCGGGGCCACTCTCGTCTCTGCAGCGGGATCGGCGCGGCCGCCGGGCGCAGCTGCCTGAAAGCAATACGCTACGGCGCCTCCAGCGGGCTCTGGGGCCCCTAATACCTCTTCATGTTGTACGAGCGCGGGGCGCGCCCGCCGGGCCGCTGCAGCGGCACCCACAGCTTGTAGCGGTCCGCCCTGTAGTAAGAGATCGAGAAGTCCACCATGGTCTTGGACACGTACGCATGCCGCTGAATCTTGAGCAGCGGCGAGCCGATGTCCACGTTCAGCAACCGCGCGATTGAAGGCTGCGCAGCGGTTGCCTCGATGGTGTCCTCGCCCCACTCCATGATGAGGCCGTAGCGCTCGCTCAGAACGTTGTACAGCGACGACGGCGGACCCTCGTCCAGAATGCCCGGCACCCGCTGGGCAGGGATGAAGTTTTCGTCCACGCTCATGGGCTCGGCATCAGCCAACAACTGGCGGCGGAAACGTACGACCGGCTGGCCCTCCTCGATCTGGAGTTCGCGGGCCACCAAGGGGGTGGCGCCGATCTGTTCGAAACTGAGCACCCTGGCGTCGGGGACCATGCCGCGGCGCTGCATCTCTTCGGTGTACGAGGTGAGCTTGACCTGCAGGTCCAGCTTGGGCTGGCTTACGAACGTCCCCAGCCCCACGATGCGCTCGAGCACCTGCTCGGCCACGAGCGAGTCGATGGCTTGCCGGACGGTCATCCGCGCCACACCGAAGCGCTCGGTCAGATCCCGCTCCGAAGGAAATGCGCCGCCGGGTTCACAGCGTTCTTGGGCATGCCGGCGCAATATGTCCCGAAGTTGGACGTGCTTCGCGGTACTCGAGGACACGTCGATCTCGCCCTCGATCGCAGCTGAACTCACGGACATGCGGTCTCCTGTTCGGGTGATGGGGGTCAATCCCATCCTATCCCGGTCTAGACCAGCCCTCCGATAACGACCGGTGTCCACGGGCATGCGAAAGGGCCCGGAACCAAGCGGTTCCGGGCCCTTCGTTCTTGCTATGGACTTAGTGGGCGTGGTCTCCACGGCTGTATTCGTAGACCCAACCGATGATGGCTACCGTGGTCAGACCGATGGAGATGTAGACGATCCACCAGCCGACTGCCAGACCCATGAAGCCGGAGGCGGCACCAAGGCCCAGGACCAGCGGCCACCAGCTCCAGGGGCTGAACATGCCCTGTTCACCGGCACCCTCGTGGATCTCTGCGTCCACCCGGTCCTCCGGACGGGGGCCGACCCGCCGTGCCGTGAACCAGAGGTAACCGCCGATCATCAGGGACAGTCCGGCCGTCAGGTATAGCGCCAGATAACCTACCGGTTCGTGCCAAGCCCCCATGAAGCCGTAGACGGTGCCAACAAGGGCGAAGAACGGCGCAAGGGCGAGGAAAAGCCAGGCTTCAATCTTCACAGTTATGCGTCCTTCTGGTCAGCGGGACCGGCCAGCTGGGCCGCCGGCACCGGAGTCGTCGGGGTGTGCCGCGGTGCGAGCTCCGGGTGGTGCAGGTCCAGCGCAGGGCGCTCCGACCGGATCCGGGGCAGCGAGGTGAAGTTGTGCCGCGGCGGCGGGCATGACGTAGCCCACTCAAGCGAAGCACCGAAGCCCCAGGGGTCGTCGACTTCGACCTTCTTGCCGTTGCGCCAGGTGATGTACACGTTCCAGAAGAACGGGATCATCGACGCACCCAACACGAACGAAGCAATGGTGGAGAACTGGTTCATTGCGGTGAACCCGTCTTCCGGCATGTAGTCCGCGTAGCGGCGCGGCATGCCCTCGACACCCAGCCAGTGCTGGATCAGGAAGGTGCCGTGGAAGCCGAGGAACAGCATCCAGAAGTGGATCTTGCCCAGGCGCTCGTTGAGCATCTTGCCGGTCCACTTGGGCCACCAGAAGTAGAAGCCTGCGAACATGGCGAACACGACGGTTCCGAAGACCACGTAGTGGAAATGCGCCACCACGAAGTAGGTGTCGGAGACGTGGAAGTCCAGCGGCGGTGAAGCCAGGATGATGCCGGTCAGGCCACCGAAGAGGAAGGTGGCCAGGAAGCCCAGGCTCCACAGCATCGGCGTTTCGAAGGTAATCGATCCCCGCCACATGGTGCCGATCCAGTTGAAGAACTTCACGCCGGTGGGCACCGCGATGAGCATGGTCATGAAGGCGAAGAACGGCAGCAGGACCGATCCGGTGACGTACATGTGGTGTGCCCACACGGTCACGGACAGGGCGGCAATCGCGATGGTCGCGTAGACCAGGCCCTTGTAGCCGAAGATCGGCTTGCGGCTGAACACCGGGAAGATCTCGGACACGATGCCGAAGAACGGCAGGGCGATGATGTAAACCTCGGGGTGGCCGAAGAACCAGAACAGGTGCTGCCACAGGATGGCGCCGCCGTTTTCCGGGTTGAAGATGTGGGCACCGAAGCGCCGGTCAGCACCGAGTGCGAACAGGGCCGAGGCCAGCGGCGGGAACGCCATCATGACCAGGATGCCGGTGACCAGCGTGTTCCAGGTGAAGATCGGCATCCGCCACATGGTGAGGCCTGGGGCCCGCATGGTGATGATCGTGGTGATGAAGTTGACCGAACCCAGAATGGTGCCGAAGCCGGAGAGCGCCAGGCCGAAGACCCACAGGTCTCCGCCCACGCCGGGCGAGAACGTGGTGTTGGACAACGGTGCATAAGCGAACCAGCCGAAGGAGGCTGCGCCCTGCGGGGTGATGAAACCGGCGACGGCGATCACGCTGCCGAACAGGAAGAACCAGAAGGCCAGCGCGTTCAGGCGCGGGAACGCAACATCGGGAGCGCCGATCTGCAGCGGCATGATGACGTTGGCGAAGCCGGCGAACAGCGGTGTGGCGAACATCAGCAGCATCACCGTGCCGTGCATGGTGAAGAGCTGGTTGTACTGTTCCTTGGTCTGCAGGATCTGCATGCCGGGTTCGAACAGCTCGGCGCGGATGACCAGGGCCATGACGCCGCCGAGGCAGAAGAAGATGAACGAGGTGATCAGGTACATGTACCCGATCGTTTTGTGGTCCGTGGAGGTGATCCAGTTGACGACGATGCGCCCCTTGGACCTCGGGACGACTCGCGGAGCTACCGTAGTACCCCGGTCGTCAGCTGTGTATTCGTACGTTGACACTTGTGGCCCTCGCTCCTTTACTTCGACGCTTCAGCGTAGGGGTTGCGGTCGTACTCTTCGCCGATCTGGCCATCCTTGAGCCGCGCCATCTGTGCGTCAAACTCAGCCTCGGAGACCACAGCGACGCGGAAGAGCATTTCGGAGTGGAATTCACCGCAAAGCTCCGCACACTTGCCGTCGTAGATGCCCTCACGGGTCGGGGTGAAGCTCAGGTGGTTGGTCTTGCCAGGAATCATGTCCACCTTCTGCAGGAAGGCGGGAACCCAGAACGAATGGATGACGTCGCGGGAGTTGATCTGCAACTCCACGCTCTGGTTCACCGGCAGGTACAGCGTCGGCAGTGTCTCCGGGACGCCGGTCTCACCGGTCAGGTGGGCCTGCACGCCGGCAAAGTACTTGTCCTGCTTGACGTAGTTGAAGTCCCAGGCCCACTGCTTGCCGCGCACGTCGACGACGACGTCGGGGTTGTCAGTCCGGGCAGTGATGTTGGTCGTGGTCTTGTCCGTGAAGTAGAAGAAGACCAGGACCATGACGATCGGGACCGCGGTGTAGAAGATTTCGAGCGGCAGGTTATAGCTGAGCTGGCGGGGGTAGCCGGTCTCGCCCTTGCGCCGGCGGTAGGCGATGATGCACCAGAGGAGCAAGCCCCAGGTCAGGACACCAACAGCCAACGCGGCGATCCACCCATGAACCCACAAATCGATGATTTCGGGAGTGTGGTTGGTAACGTCCCGCTGCGTGGGCAACCAGCCCATGCGGACTTCTTCTGAACATCCCGTCAACAACAACGCACCGACTGTGCCCAGACCCGTGGCCTTGGCAATTCTGGCGCGTCGACTGCCGGTTCGAACCTGCGAACTCACAGACGGCCCTTCCTCTTTGTTTCGTGCAAGTGATGGGGCCATGGCAGAGCAAAGCCCTGGCCTCATATCCAGTTTTACTACTCACTGTAGAGCTTACCCGCACACATGACTTTCATGTGACAGGCTCCCCCGTGCGTCGGCCGTTCCAGCGGCCGGGGAACGCCCCGCCAGCTGTTAGTGGAACGAGTCTCCGCAGGCGCAGGAGCCACCGGCGTTCGGATTGTCGATGGTGAATCCCTGCTTGGAGATGGTGTCCTCGAAGTCAATCGAGGCACCGGAGAGATAAGGGACGCTCATCTTGTCCACGACCACCTCGACACCGTCGAAATCACGGACTGCGTCACCGTCGAGCATCCGCTCGTCGAAGTACAGCTGGTAGATCAGGCCGGAACATCCGCCCGGCTGGACCGCAACCCGCAGGCGCAGGTCGGTGCGGCCTTCCTGTTCCAAAAGACTGCGCACCTTCCCCGCTGCCACATCGGTCAGAGCCACTTCATGCGTGGGCAGTTCTGCCGTTTCGGGTGCCGTGGTCGGGGCGGATGAGTTGGTCGTTGCGCTCATTGCACTTCCTTATCTATGACGGGCCGTCCGGTGACCTGCTGCTATTACTCAGTGGTGCGTCGGGCTACCGTTCCATCGTACGTCGCGTCGCCCAAAATGGGATAACTTGGCAGCTCTCCAGGCCCTTCCGGACACTGCCTCAGATGCCCTCTTCGTTCACCCGGGCCAGCAGCAGCGCCTGGGCCAGGACCGCGTTGCGGAAGTCCCCCAGATGCAGCGACTCATTAGCCGAATGCGCCCGCGAATCGGGGTCTTCCACACCGGTAATCAGGATCTGCGCCTGCGGATAGATTTCCGTCAGGTCGGCGATGAACGGGATCGACCCGCCCATGCCCGCCTCCACCGGCTGCGTGCCCCAGGCCTGTTCCAGTGCCCACAGCGCGGCCCGGGCCGCGGGGGCCGCGGTATCGGTGGCGAAAGCCTGGCCCCGCTCCCCCGGGACGAACGTGGCCTCCGCCCCGAACGGCGCATGGGCGGCCACATGGGCAGCCAGCGCGTCCATCGCCCGGTCGGGGTCCTGGCCCGGTGCGAGACGCAGGCTGATCTTGGCCCTGGCCGCCGGAATCAAGGTGTTGGATGCCAGCTCCACGCTGGGAGCATCAATGCCGATCACCGACAGGGCCGGCTTGTTCCACAGCCGGTCGGCAATGCTGCCGGTACCCGCCAGCTGCACCGAGTCCAGCACCGACGAATCGCGCCGGAAGTCCTCCTCCGGATAGTCGACCGCCGCGGCGGGAGCCGAGACAAGCCCGTCGATGGCGACAGCACCGTCGTCGTCGTGGAATGTGGCGATCAGCCGGGCGAGCAGGGTGGGCGCATCCAACAGCGGGCCGCCGAACATGCCCGAGTGGACGGCGTGGTCCAGCACCCGCAGCTCCACGGTGCCGTCCACCAGGCCGCGCAGGCTGGTGGTCAGGGCCGGAACGCCGACCTTCCAGTTGCTGGAGTCGGCAACGATGATGGCGTCGGCGCACAGCAGCTCGCGGTGTGTTTCGAGGAAGGAACGGAAGGTCGGTGAACCGGCCTCTTCCTCCCCCTCAAAGAAGAAGGTGACGCCGACGCCGAAGTCGTCGCCGAGGACCTCCAGCAGCGCCCGCAACGAGGCCAGGTGGACCATAATCCCGGCCTTGTCATCGGCGGTGCCGCGGCCGTACAGCCGGCCGTCCATCTCCGTGGCCTTGAACGGCTCGGTCCGCCAGAGCGCCGGATCCCCCGGCGGCTGCACGTCGTGGTGCGCATACAGCAGCACGGTCGGCTTGCCGGCGGCGGCCGGACGGCGGGCCACCACGGCCGGGCCGCCAGCCGACTCGCCGTTCGGCACACTCAGGATCTGCACGTCCTCCAGCCCCAGCTCCTGGACCAGGCCGGCTACGGCATCGGCGCTGCGGACCAGGTCTTGCTGATCGAAGGCCGCCCAGGCGATCCCCGGGATGGAAACCAGTTGCTCCAGCGATGAGATGGTGCGTCCCATGCCGGAGTCGACCGCGGCCGCAAGTTTTTCAACGTTTACATTGGTCATAGCCGACACCCTACCGCCCGCATTGCGGTCGCGCCGATGCCCGTGAGGCGGCCGCCGTGCCGGTGCGTCAAGGCGGGCGGATACACGTGGGCGGTCCGGTATTCTTGACTAGTGTTCGGACGTAAAAAAGAGGCTCCCACGCCCCAAGAAACCATCGACCAAGCCACCGCGGCGCAGCCTCGGGACGGCAAGGGTACGCCCACGCCCCGGCGCAAGGACCAGGAAGCTGCGCGCAAGCGCCCGCTGGTCCCGAACGACCGTAAAGCAGCCCGAGACGCCAACCGCATTGCACAGGCGGACCAGCGGCTGAAGATGCGCGAGGCGATGAACACCGGCGACGAGCGCTACCTGCCGTTCCGCGACAAAGGCCCGCAGAAGCGCTTTGTCCGGGACTTCGTAGATGCCCGCTGGGTGTTGGGCGAATTCCTGATCGTCTTTGCCCTGATCTTCGTGATCCTCAGCTTCGTCCGCGACCTTAACGTCCAGGCCTTTATCCTGGTGGGGTTCTGGGTGCTGCTGGGACTGGTAGCCGTCGACGCCATCATCCTGGGCCGGCAGCTCAAGAAGCGCCTGACCGCCAAGTTCGGCGAGGTGGAGCGCGGCGCAGTCTGGTACGGGGTGATGCGCGGCCTGCAGCTGCGCCGGATGCGGCTGCCGAAGCCTCAGGTCAAGCGCGGCCAATACCCCAGCTGATTCTCCGCGGAGGGCACCGCATCAAAGGGTCGGGAGCACTGCTGCTCCCGACCCCTTTTGCATGCCCGCTGCGGTATCAGCTCCGCCGGTTCAGCTCCGCAGCTTCAGCGTCGCCGCTTCGCCAGGCCACGGTTGATCCGGCTGGCCCAGAACGGACCCTCGTACAGGAAGGCCGTGTAGCCCTGCACCAGCGTGGCCCCGGCGTCCAGCCGTTGCTGCACGTCGTCGGCCGTCTCCACGCCGCCCACGGACACCAGCACCACCTCATGTCCGACGGCGGTGCGCAGCCGGCGCAGCACCTCGAGCGACCGCTGCTTCAGGGGTGCTCCGGACAGGCCTCCGTCGCCGCACGCGGCGACCTTGGCCTGGTCCGATACCAGGCCGTCACGGGAAATCGTCGTGTTGGTCGCGATGATGCCGTCCAGGCCCAGCTCCTGCGCCAGCCGGGCGACGTCGTCGATGTCTTCGGCGCTCAGGTCCGGGGCGATCTTGACCAGCAGCGGCACATGCCGCCCGGCCACCGAATCGGCAGTCTCCCGCACTGCCAGCAGCAGCGGCCGCAGCGTGTCCACGCTCTGCAGCAGCCGCAGGCCCGGCGTGTTCGGCGAGGACACGTTCACCACCAGATAGTCCGCAGAGGTGGCCAGCAATCGGGTGCTCTTCAGATAGTCCTCGGTGGCATTGTCCAGTTCCACCACCTTGGTCTTGCCGATGTTGATGCCGATGACCGGGCGCAGCGTGCCATAGCGGGCGGCGAGCCGGCGCCGGGCGGCGGCGATCCGCGGTGCGACCGCCGCCGCGCCGTCGTTGTTGAATCCCATCCGGTTAATCACGGCGCGGTCCTCGATCAGCCGGAACAGCCGCGGCTGCGCGTTGCCGGGCTGAGCGCTGCCGGTGATGGTGCCGACCTCCACCGCGCCGAAACCCAGGTCGGCCAGAGCCTCGATGCCGTGTCCTTCCTTATCAAAGCCGGCGGCCAGGCCGAACGGCGACGGGAAGGTCAGGCCCAGGGCCTGGGTGGCCAGCGACGGATGCGGACGGGTCAGGCGCCGCAGCACGGCCCCGGCCCCGCAGCGGTGTGCGGCGCGGATGAGCTGGAAACCGATTCGGTGTGCGCGCTCGGCGTCCATCCAGGAGAACGCGGCGCGGAAGAAGGCTGGGTACAGGCGCATGGTCCTAGTTTTCCGTGTGCAGGCCGCCGCACCAAACCGTGTCGCGCGGGCGATAGCATTGGGGTCAGCGACCCTGGCGAGAGGAAGGACCACCCTGGCGATGGCAGCCGACTGGCAGGAAGACATGCTCGGTGCGGAGTTCGAGTCAACGGTCCTGCAGGTGCCGGCCGTTAATGGCGCGGCACAGCGGGCCACGCTGATCCGCTATCTGCCGGAGTCCCCGCGGCGCTCCCCCGGCGGCCATGCCGTCCTGTATGTGCACGGCTGGAGCGACTATTTCTTCAACACCGAACTGGCCGGCTTCTGGCACCGGCAAGGGGTGGCCTTCTACGCGTTGGACCTGCACCACCACGGCCGCAGCCTGCAGGAGGGCGACCCCGCGGGCTACGTGACCGATCTGAGCCAATACGACGACGAGATCTCCCTGGCGCTGGATCTGATCCGCGAGGAAAACGGCGGCGCGGAGACGAACATCACGCTGATGGGACACTCGACCGGCGGGCTGGTGGCGTCTTTGTGGGCGGCCGAACATCCCGGCCGGCTTCGCGCGCTGGTGCTGAACAGCCCGTGGCTGGAAATGCACGGCAGCGCCTTGGTCCGCCGCGCCGCGGGCGCCGTGCTGGAACCACTGTCCCGGCTGAAGCCAGAGGCCGAAATCAGGCTTCCCGTGCGCGGCTTCTATTACCGCAGCATCAGCCGCACGGCCGAGGGCGAATGGGACCTGGACCCCAAGCTGCGTCCGCCGGAGTCCTTCCCGGTGCGCGCCGGCTGGCTCAGCGCCATCTGGGACGGCCAGGCGAAAGTCGCGAAGGGCCTCAACCTGGAGATCCCGGTGCTGGTGATGTCTTCGACGCGCAGCATGAACGGGCCGGTCTGGCACGAGGACATGAAGAATACCGACGTGGTGCTGGACATCCGCACGATGACCGAGCGGGCGGTGCGGCTGGGCCGCAGCGTGACCATCGAACAGGTCCAGAATGCCCTGCACGATGTTTTCCTCTCCCGGGCCGACGTGCGCCGGGACGCCTATGCGCGGCTGCAGCGCTGGGCGCAGGCCTACATGCTCCAGGGCGGGAAGACCGAGCACCCCGCCCTTCCGCCGCAACCGGCCTAGGCGCCGCCCGCGGCCGCGGCGTCCACCGCTCCCCCATACCGGCGGTCGCGGCGGGCGTAGATGTCGATGGCTTCCCACAGCGTGCGCCGGTCGACATCGGGCCACAGCGTATCCATGAACACCATCTCGGCATACGCCGACTGCCAGAGCATGAAGTTGGAGAAGCGCTGCTCCCCCGACGTGCGCAGGAACAAGTCGACGTCCGGCAGGTCCGGCTCGTCAAGGTAGCGCTGCACGGTCTTTTCCGAGACCGACGACGCCCGCAGCCTGCCGGCCGCAACGTCGGCGGCGATGGCGGCAGCGGCGTCGGCGATTTCCGCCCGGCCGCCGTAGTTCACGCACATGGTCAGCGTGCAAGTGGAGTTGCCGGCCGTCTGCCGCTCGGCGACCTCCAGTTCGTTGACCACCGACTTCCACAGCCGGGGCCGGCGGCCGGACCAGCGGATGCGCACGCCCCAGGCGTCCAGCTGGTCGCGCTGGCGACGCAGGACGTCCCGGCTGAAGCCCATCAGGAAGCGCACCTCGTCCGGCGACCGCTTCCAGTTCTCCGTGGAAAAGGCGTACACGCTGACGTGTTTGACCCCGATCTCGATGGCGCCGGCCATCACGTCCAGCAGTGC
Source organism: Arthrobacter sp. Dra40 (assembly GCF_059091905.1). Taxonomy (NCBI): domain Bacteria; kingdom Bacillati; phylum Actinomycetota; class Actinomycetes; order Micrococcales; family Micrococcaceae; genus Arthrobacter; species Arthrobacter sp. Dra40. Next base: position 59,268 of record NZ_JBNHHB010000021.1, on the reverse strand, counting down.
GGCTTCACCGGCCCTGTGGCCCTCGGTCCGCGGCAGGCCGCGCTGGTTGGCCCAGCGTCCGTTGCCGTCCATCACGATGGCCACGTGATCCGGAACCAGCGCCGGCGGCAGGTCGGGCGGCAGGGCGCCGGACGGGTGCGGCCAAGGCTGCTGCGGTTGCCGGGAAGTTGGGGTCACACTCGCTCCACATGCTTGAGGGATTTCAGGGTTCGTTCCAGGTGCCACTGCAGATAACTGGCCACCAGTCCAGCGGCTTCGCGGCGGGCTCCGGTGGCCGAGGCATCCGCGGCCGGCCAGTCCGCCGAGAGTAACGCGGCCAGCAACTGCATGGTCTGCGGCGCCGGCGACGCGGATCCCGGTGGCCGGCAGTCGTGGCATACCGCACCGCCCAGCGGCGCGTTGAAGGCCGTGTGCGGTCCCGGCGCACCGCAGCGGGCGCATTGGTCGAAGCTCGGTGCCCAACCCGCCGTCGCCAGGGCGCGCAGCAGGTAGGAATCAAGGATCAGCTCGGGCGCGTGGACGCTGCGGCTGAGCGCGGAGAGAGCGCCGATGACCAGCCCGTACTGCGCGCCGGCGGATTCGCCGTCGACGTCGGTGAGTTTTTCCGCCGTTTCGCAGATCGCGGCGGCCGAGGTGTATTTGGTGTAGTCGGCCGCGATGTCCCGGCCGTAGGGGCCCACCATCTGTGCCTGGGTGACAATGTCGAGGCTGCGGCCGGACACCAGCTGCAGGTCTGCCACCATGAACGGTTCCAGCACCGCGCCGAATTTACTGCTGGTGCGGCGTACACCCTTGGCGACCGCCCGGATCTGGCCGTGCTGCTTGGTGAGCAAGGTGATGATGCGGTCGGCCTCGCCGAGCTTGTGGGTCCGCAGGATGACGCCCTGGTCCCGGTAAGTACGGGAGGCGAAGGATCTGTTGGACACCGTTCCATTCTCCCACTAAAGCGGGCCTCCCTGCCGCGGTATGGCAGGAAGGCCCGCAAGGACGCTTTCGGTCGCCGGGCTAAAGCGAGGCGACGCTCTTCTTGGCGGTTTCGTCACGGATCGCGCGGTTCACGGCGGAGACCACGGCCTTCAGCGAGGACATCGTGGTGTTGGTGTCGATGCCCACGCCCCACAACACCCGCTCGCCCACGGCGCACTCGACGTAGGCAGCCGCCCGGGCGTTGCCGCCCTCGGACAGCGCATGCTCTGTGTAGTCCAGTACCCGTACGTCCACGCCGTCCTGGCGGAAGATCTCCAGCAGCGCGGCGATCGGCCCGTTGCCCTCGGCCGTGCGGCGGCTCTGCACGCCGTCCACGCCCATGGTCGCGGTCAGCTGGAACGTGCCGTCCTCGGCGCTGTCGGTCTTAACCGAGCCGAGTGTGTAGTGGCCCCAGCTGTTCTCGGGGGTCGGCAGGTACTCGTCGTTAAAGACCTCCCACAGCTGCGCCGGGCTGACTTCGCCGCCGACGGTTTCCGTGCGGCGCTGGATCACACCGGAGAATTCGATCTGTGCGCGGCGCGGCAGATCCAGCTTGTGCTCGTGCTTGAGCAGGTAGGCCACGCCGCCCTTGCCGGACTGCGAGTTGACCCTGATCACCGCTTCGTAGCTGCGGCCCAGGTCCTTGGGATCGACCGGCAGGTAAGGAACGGCCCAGACCAGCTCGTCCACCGTCTTGCCCTGGGCTGCTGCGTCCGCTTCCATCGCCTCGAAGCCCTTCTTGATGGCATCTTGGTGGGAGCCGGAGAAGGCGGTGAAAACCAGATCCCCGCCGTACGGGGAGCGCTCGGGCACCGGCAACTGGTTGCAGTATTCAACCGTGCGGCGGACGTCGTCGATGTTGGAGAAGTCGATCATCGGGTCAATGCCCTGGCTGAACATGTTCAGCCCCAGCGTCACCAAGTCCACGTTGCCGGTCCGCTCGCCGTTGCCGAACAGGCAGCCCTCGATCCGGTCGGCGCCGGCCAGGTAACCCAGTTCCGCCGCTGCCACACCGGTCCCGCGGTCGTTGTGCGGGTGCAGCGAGAGGATCACGTGCTCACGGTTGGACAGGTTCCGCGACATCCACTCGATGGAATCGGCGTAGACATTCGGCGTGGCCATCTCCACCGTGGCCGGCAGGTTCAGGATCACGTTGCGGTCCGCCGAGATTTCGAAGACGTCGGTGACGGCGTTGCAGATGCGGGCGGCGAACTCCAGTTCGGTTCCGGTGTAGGACTCGGGCGAGTACTCGTAAGTGATCTCGGTGCCCTTCAGGCCCTCTTCGTACTTGCGGCAGAGCCGGGCACCCTGCAGCGCGATGTCAACGATGCCGTCCTGGTCTTCGCGGAACACCACGCGGCGCTGCAGCACGGAGGTGGAGTTGTACAAGTGAACGATGGCGCGGCCGGCGCCGGCAATCGACTCGTAGGTGCGCTCGATCAAGTGTTCGCGGGACTGCGTGAGCACCTGGATGGTCACGTCGTCGGGGATCCGGTCGCCTTCGATCAGCTGGCGGACAAAGTCGAAGTCGGTCTGCGACGCAGACGGGAAGCCGACCTCGATCTCCTTGAAGCCCATGCCCACCAGCAGGTCGAACATCTTGTGCTTGCGTTCGGGGCTCATCGGGTCGATCAGCGCCTGGTTGCCGTCGCGCAGGTCCACGGCGCACCAGCGCGGGGCCTTGGTCATCACTTTGTCCGGCCAGGTGCGGTCGGGCAGTTCTACGGTGATCTGGTCCTGGAACGGAATGTACTTATGGATGGGCATTCCGGAGGGCTTTTGTGCGTTTCGCATTTTGTGGGTGGCCTTTTCTCATGAGAGCTAATTGAAGAATCTTGGCCGGGCAACACAAACTCCGCAGCGAGGGTTCGGCCTGTCAAACAGAAGTTCGCGTGGCCTCGCCGCGGCAGCTAAGAAGGAGCATTCCTGCGCGCACAATTTCACACTAGCACGGTGCGTAGGATGTGAGGGAAACCCTGACGCAACTATGAAATGAGGCGCCGCATGAGCCGCTCCGGAATCGTATTGTCCAACGTCGACCCGGCCGTCCGCCCGCAGGACGACCTCTTCCGGCACGTCAACGGCACGTGGCTCGCGGAGACCGCCATCCCGGACGACCGGGCGTTGGAAGGCTCCTTCACCGCCCTGCGCGACGCCTCCGAAGAGGCCGTGCACGCCATCATCGAGGACGCTGCCCGGCACCCCGACCCGGCCAGTCCGGCAGGCAAGATCGGCGTGCTCTATGCCGGGTTCATGGACACCCAAACGGTCGAAGCCAAGGGCTTCTCCCCGCTCGCCGAGCAATTTTCCGCCATCGCGAAAATCTCCGACCGGGACGGCCTGCGCGAGGTCATCGGCGCGTTCAGCCGCAGCGGCGCGGCCTATCCGCTGGCCTTCTTCGTCAACAACGACGCCGGCGACCCCACCCGCTACGTGATCTACCTGTACCAGGCGGGGCTGGGCCTGCCGGACGAGGCGTACTACCGGGAAGACGAATTCGGCCCCATCCGGGAGGCCTACCGTGGCTACGCCCGAAAGATGCTGGAACTGGCCGGCTTTGATCCGGCACAGGCTGACGCGGCACTGGACCTGGAGCACAAGCTGGCGGCCGGCCATCTGGACAAGGTCTCCTGCCGCGACCCGCAGCAGACCTACAATCTGCGGACCGATGAGCAGGTGGCGGCTATGGCCGGCTGGATGCCGGAATGGCTGGCGGCTCTGGGGCCGGAGGCGGCCGGCGCCGCCGACATGGTGGTGTGCCAGCCGGACTTCCTGCGCACGCTGGACGGACTGCTGGAGAACGAGCCGCTGGAGGCCTGGCAGGCGTGGCTGCGGCTCCAACTGCTGACGACGGCGGCGCCTTACCTCCACGACGAAGCGGTCCAGACCCACTTCGGCTTCTACGGCCGCACCCTGAGCGGCACCCCGGAGCTGAAGGAGCGGTGGAAGCGCGGGGTGGCCCTGGTTGAAGGCGCCCTCGGTGAAGCCATCGGCGAAGAATACGTGGCCCGGCATTTCCCGCCGACGCACAAGGCACGGATGGAGGAACTGGTCGCCAATCTGCTGGCTGCGTACCGGGAAAGCATCTCCGACCTGCAGTGGATGACCCAGGCCACGATCGGGAAGGCCCTGGAGAAGCTGGCAGGCTTCCGGACCAAGATCGGCTATCCGGAGAAGTGGATCGACTATTCCAGCTTCGTGCCGGCGGACGACGTCTGGGCCAATGTGCAGGCCTCCAATGAGTTTGAGGTCCGCCGGAACCTGGCCAAACTGGGCGGTCCCATCGACGAGGCGGAGTGGCACATGACTCCGCAGACGGTCAACGCCTACTACATGCCGACCATGAACGAAATCGTCTTCCCGGCCGCCATCCTGCAGCCGCCCTTCTTCGACGCCGAAGCCGATGCCGCGGCCAACTACGGTGCCATCGGCGCGGTCATCGGTCACGAAATCGGCCACGGCTTCGACGACAAGGGCTCACAGTATGACGGTACCGGCGCGCTGCGGAACTGGTGGTCGGACGAGGACCGGGCCGCCTTCGAGGGGCTGACCGGCCGATTGGTGGCCCAGTACGCCGCGCTGAGCCCGGCCGAGGCTCCCGGCAACACGGTCAACGGAGAACTCACGCTCGGCGAAAACATCGGCGACCTCGGCGGGCTGGCCATCGCCTACCGCGCCTACCAGTTGAGCCTGCAGGGCGAGGAGGCTCCGGTGGTCGACGGGCTGACCGGCAGCGAGCGGTTTTTCTACTCCTGGGCCGAATGCTGGCGCCAGAAGATCCGCTCGGAGGAGGCGGTGCGCCGGCTGGCGATCGACCCGCATTCGCCGAACGAATTCCGCTGCAACCAGGTGGTGCGCAACCTGGATGCCTTCCACGAAACCTTCGGCACGGCAGAGGGAGACGGGCTCTGGCTCACCCCGGAGGAACGGGTCCGGATCTGGTAGCCGGTTAGAAGGCGCCGGACTGCTGGCAGGTCACCTGATCAGCAGTCTGGCCCTTGAAGCCGCCGGCAACGCCACCGGTCTTCGCCAGCTGTTTACCGCTGGCGAAGTCCTGTCCCACCGAGAGCGAGACGCCGTAGTAGTCGCCGGAGACCAGCACATTGGCTTGGGGAACGTTCAGTTCCTTGGCCAAGGACTGGGCAACCTGTTCGAAGCCGGCGGAGTAATAAAGCTGGGTTGTTGTCCGTTCCGCCTCGCCGGCCACCGGGGTGGCCAACAGGTAGCCCAGTGCGTGCAGCTGCTTGGTCAGTTCCTGGCCGCGGTCCGCCGCGCCGGAGGCATTGACTACCTGGACGGGCTGCACGGCCGGATCGAAGGCGGGCACGTCCTGGCCTGGGGTGGGATCGCTCCCCGGCGTAGTCGCGCCGGCGTCAGCACCGCCGTCGTCGGCCTTCGGCATGGACGTCACGGCACCCGCATCAGAGCTGGAACCGGCCTTGTCGGTGGACTTGGCGTCGGACGAACCGGCGGTGTTGACCTCGGGGGCGGTGACGTCGCCGTCCTCGCGCAGGATCCGGAACAGCTCCTGTGCGGGCTCCTCGTCCAGCACCAGGCGGTTGCCGTCCACCGGGGAAGCCTGGGTGGGCAACGACACGAAGGCGACCTTGCTCAGGTCCACGGCCTTGACCCGGTCCGCCAGGGCCAGCAGCCGGGGAATCTCCGCCAGGCCCTCGTCCACAGTCAGGTTGCTGACCACGGCCTCGGCGATGGAATACAAGCGGGGCACGTTGGTCAGGGTTCCCTCGGACTGGATCTTGCGGGCCATGGAGGCCAGGAAACTCTGCTGCGCCCTGATCCGGCCGCGGTCTCCGCCGTCGCCGAAGGAGTGCCGGGTGCGCAGGAAAGCCAGCGCCTGCTCGCCCTGCACCGAGCTCACGCCCGCCGGCAGCTTCAGCTTCGAGTAGCTGTCGTTGATCGGTTCGTTGACGCACACGTCCACGCCGCCGATGACCGTGGAGAGTTCCTTGACCGCGTTGAAGTCGGCCATCATGAAGTGGTCGATCTCCAGGCCGGTCATCTCGTTCACCGCCGCGACGGTGCAGCCCGGTCCGCCATAGCTGAGGGCGGCGTTGAGCTGGGCGGACTGCTGTTCCGGATAGACCTGCCCGGTCTCCGGATCGGTGCAGCTGGGGATGGTGGTGAGCAGGTCGCGGGGCAGGCTGACCACGGTGACACGTTTGCGGTCCGCCGACAGGTTGGCCAGCATCATCACGTCCGATTTGCCCCAGCCCGCGGACGAGTCGTTCGAGCCGTATTTGCCGTCGGTGCCCTCCCGCGTGTCCGTACCCAGGATGAGGATCTGCACGGGATCCCGGCTCAGGTCCACCGGAAGCCCCGGGCCACCGGTGCCCAGGTTCAACGGCGTCGTGGTGATGCTGTCGCGCAGGCCGACGATTTTGAAGACGACGACGCCGACCCCGGCTGCCAGAGCCAAGGCCAGCACACCGGCCACGATCTTCAGCCATAGCAAGCGGGGTCCGCGACCCATGTGGCGCGGGGTGGAACGCCGCGCTGGTCCGCGCCGCTGCGGGGTTGACCCGGTCGGGCCCTGCGGTTCATCACTGGAGCTGCCGCGATGAGCCACTGGCTTTCCCCTTATATACGGTTGAAACGATTAATGCACGGTTGGCCTGCCCCAAACACAAGCCGCTAAGTATTGTACGGCCTGGAGCCGGGGAAAGTTCCCGGTTTGTACCGCTGCCTAGAAGCCCAGGCGCACCAATTGCTTGGGGTCGCGCTGCCAGTCCTTGGCGATTTTCACATGCAGGTCCAGGTAGACCCTGGTGCCGAGCAGGCCCTCGATCCCCTGGCGTGCCCGGGTGCCGACGTCGCGCAGCCTGGCACCGCCCTTGCCGATGATGATGGCCTTCTGCGACGGACGTTCCACGAACAGGTTGACCCGGACGTCCAGCAGCGGATTGTCGGCGCTGCGCCCTTCGCGCGGAACGATCTCCTCGACCACCACGGCCAGCGAGTGCGGCAACTCGTCGCGCACGCCCTCCAGCGCTGCCTCCCGGATGAGCTCGGCCACCATCACGGCCTCCGGCTCATCCGTGAGTTCGCCGTCCGGGTACAGCGGCGGCGACAGCGGCATCTGCTGGACCAGGACGTCGGCGACGGTCTGCACCTGGTCGCCCTTGGCGGCGGAAACCGGCACGATGGCAGCGAAACCGTCCGCGCCGAAGACCTCGGTACCGAGCCCGGCCACCGACAACAGCTGTTCGGCCAGCGTCTGCTTGTCCACCAGATCGGTCTTGGTCACCAGCGCCACCACGGGCTTGCGGGCCAAGCCCGCCAACTGGTTGGCAATGAACCGGTCGCCGGGGCCTATCTTCTCATTCGCCGGCAGGCAGAAACCGATGGCATCCACTTCCGAGAGCGTGTCGGCCACCAGGTCGTTCAGCCGCTGCCCCAGCAGGGTCCGCGGCCGGTGCAGTCCGGGTGTGTCCACCAGCACCAGCTGGGCGTCCGGCCGGTGCACGATGCCGCGGATCGTATGCCGGGTGGTCTGCGGCTTGGCGGAGGTGATGGCCACTTTCTGGCCGACCAGGGCGTTCGTCAGCGTGGACTTGCCCGCGTTGGGACGGCCTACCAGCGAAACGAACCCCGCGCGATAGTCCTCCGGCCAGCCGCTGGACGGCATGGCCATCGCCTTGTCGGTGCTGTTTTCGGCGTTTTCGGGGTTGGTCATCGTTCCCTCTCCGTCCCGGGCATGCGAGCGGGGTCATCGGCGGCGGCAGCGCCGTCGTCGTCGTTGGCGTATTGGTCTCGGGCCGGCGCGTCATACCAAGCCAGGACGTGGCTGACCCGATTGCGCCGCCCCTCCAGCCGTTCGGCGCGCAGATGCAGGCCCCCCAGCAGCACTTCGCTGCCCACGATCGGCACCCGGCCCAGGCTCTTGGCCAGCAGTCCGCCGACGGTGTCCACCTCTTCATCGTCCAGTTCCAGGCCGAACAGTTCACCGACGTCGTCGATGCTGGTGCGGGCGCTGACGCGGTACCGACCCTCCGGGAGCGCCTCAATCTCGGGGCGCTCCGTGTCGTACTCGTCGACGATCTCGCCGACGATCTCTTCAATCAGGTCTTCCAGCGTGACCAGTCCGGCGGTGCCGCCGTACTCGTCGATCACAATGGCCACGTGCGTGGACTCGCGCTGCATTTCCTGCAGCAGTTCCCCCACCGCCTTGGACTCCGGCACGTAGCGGACTTCGCGGCAGATCTGGTCCACCAGCATGCCGGCACCGTGGTCGGCACGGCCGTGGATCCTGGCCGCGACGTCCTTCAGGTAGAGGATGCCGCGGACCTGGTCTGCGGTGTCCATGATCACCGGGATGCGCGAGTAGCCGGACTGCAGGAACAGCGTCATGGCTTCCTGCAGCGTGGAGCCGGAGTCGATGCTGAGCATGTCCGTGCGCGGCACCATCACCGCCCTGACCTTGGTGTCGCCCAATTCGAAGACCGAATGGATCAGTTCCGCTTCCGTGTCCTCGATCATGTCCGATTCGTTGGCCCGGTCCACCAGTTCGCGGAATTCCTCTTCGGTGAAGAAGGCAGCATCGGCACGGGGCGCATTCGGCGCCACCGCGCTGCCCACACGGACCAGCCACTGCGGCACCGGGCCCAACACCGCGCACAGCAGCCGGACCAGCAAGGCGGTGGAGAGGACCACTGCACTGGCGTGCATCCGGCCCAGTTGCCGCGGCGACACCCCGACCAGCACGAACCCCACCCCGGCCATGGTGGCGGTGGCGAGCAGCCCGGCCAGCCAGATGTTGCCCAGCAGATCATGGAACAGCAGCGCGATGGCCACCGCGGCGGCCATCTCGAACCAGACGCGCCAGAAACGCAACGCGTGCATGTGCGCCGCCGGCGAGGCCAGGATGACGCGCAGACTGCGGCTGCGTCCGGAACGCAGCAAATGTTCGGCGTCGTGGCGCGGCAGGTAGGTGAACGCTGCCTCGGCGGCGGTGAGCGCGCCAGCGAACAACGTGAAAGCCAGCGTCATGCCGGCAAGAATCCAGAGCATCGTCGCGTCTCTACAGCGTGGTTTCGGTGGGGGCGGCCTTGCCCGTGAAGGAGGAAAGCAGCTGGCGCTGGAGGCCGAACATTTCTTCCTTTTCGGCCGGCTCCGCGTGGTCGAAACCGAGCAAATGCAGGATGCCGTGCGTGGTCAGCAGCAGCATTTCATCCAGCAGCCCGTGGCCGGCCTTCTGCGCCTGCTCCTGCGCCACCTGCGGACAGATCACGATGTCGCCGAGCACGCCGGCCGCGCCGGGCTTCATGGCGGTGCCGGGGCGGAGCTCATCCATCGGGAAGGACAGCACGTCGGTGGCGCCGGGTTCGTCCATCCATTCGATGTGCAGCCGTTCCATCGCCTCGGTGTCCACCATGATGATGGACAGCTCGGCTTCCGGATGCACATAGAGCGAATCCAGCACGAACCGAGCCAGCCGGACCAGCTCTTCTTCGTCGGCCGCGACCGTTGATTCGTTATTGACCTCGATGCTCATGCTCCACCCTCCGGGCCGGCCTCCGCTTCCATCTTCCGCCGGGCGGCCGATGCGCGGTGCGGCGTGCGGCCACCCGTGCTGCGTCGGTTCTCGTCCCAGCGGCTGTACGCAGTCACAATGTCGCTGACCAGCCGGTGCCGGACCACGTCCCTGGCATCGAGCTGGGAGAAGCTGACGTCCTCGACACCGACCAGGATTTCGCTGACGATCTTCAGGCCGGAGCTGGTGCCGCCGGGCAGGTCGATCTGCGTGACGTCGCCCGTCACCACCATCTTGGAACCAAAGCCCAGCCGGGTGAGGAACATCTTCATCTGTTCCGGCGTGGTGTTCTGTGCCTCGTCCAGGATGATGAAGGCGTCGTTAAGCGTGCGGCCGCGCATGTAGGCCAGCGGGGCCACCTCGATGGTGCCGGCGGCCATCAGGCGCGGAATCGACTCCGGGTCCATCATGTCGTGCAGTGCGTCGTAGAGCGGGCGCAGATACGGGTCGATCTTGTCGCTAAGCGTGCCCGGGAGGAAGCCCAGCCGCTCCCCTGCCTCGACGGCGGGACGAGTCAGGATGATTCGGTTGACCTCTTTATGCTGCAGGGCCTGGACCGCCTTGGCCATCGCCAGGTAGGTCTTGCCCGTGCCGGCCGGGCCGATACCGAACACCACCGTGTGGTTGTCGATGGCCTCGACGTAGTTCTTCTGGTTGAGCGTCTTGGGCCTGATGTTGCGGCCGCGCGAGGAAAGGATGTTCAGCGTCAGCACTTCGGCCGGCCGCTGCGCCGTCTGTTCGCCGAGCATGCGCAGCAGCTGGGCAACCACCTGCGGCGTGATCCGGGTGTCCTTGGCGGCCAGCGCGCGGATCTCCTCCACCAGGTTCAGCGTGAGTTGGACCGCGTCGGCGGGACCGGAAATGGAGAGCTCGTTACCGCGGACATGGAGGTTCACATCGCTGAACTCGGCCTCGATGACCTGCAGCACCTCATCGTGGGCACCGAGCGCCCTGACCATGTGTTCCGGCGAATCGAAATGGACGGAACGGCTGCTTGATCCCAGCGGATCGACATCCAGGCGTGATTGGGACATAGTCCGGCCGATGTGGCCTTTCATCGCTCCTTCGGTGGGCGCTGCTTGCGGTGCTGCTAACGGTGAGCCGGAAGTATTCCAGCCCTGACGGTACAAGGTACATGCTACGGCACGGGGCACCGCGGAGTCCTCTGCGGGGGTGAAAACGCCCAGATATCGATACTGCATCAATCGTGCATCAGTCCGGTTGAGGGCTGGTTAAAGCAGCCATCAGCCCCCCTGCCATATGCCAAGCTAGTGGGGCAGGAAAGCCGGACGCACCGGATCCTGACCCGCTTTTACCCCGTCGTTCCGGCCCGCCAGAAGGGATCCAGGCATTACCAGCAACCAGCTCCGGCAGCCTTCGGGCCCCGTCCCGGCACGCCGCTTCGGCGCGTGGTTGGCGCTGGTAACCGCGTCCTCGCTGGTGCTGCTCGGCTGCACACCGCATGGCAGTGTTAGCGGCGGGCAGACCTCCATGCCCGTCCCCACGGCTCCCACCGCGGCCAGCAGTCCGCTGGTCTCCAGCGCACCGGTGGAGACCCTGCGCTCCTCCGAACTCTCTCCCGTCTATTGGTTGGGCACCAACGCGGACAACGTGTTCCTGTACCGCGAATACCGCCAAGCGGAGAACCTCGGAGACCCCATTACGACGGCGGTGGCGGCCTTAACCCGCCTCAAGCCCCTGGATCCGGACTACTTCAATGCGCTCAGCCCCGCCAGCAAGGTGGGCGCTTCCATCACCAACGGCTCGGTCATCACACTGGACATCTCCTCCGATGCCTTCGACCGCCGCGTGGATGCCGGCATCGCCGAACGCGCCGTGCAGCAGCTGGTCTACACGGCCACCGCCGCCGCGGCCAACGCCGGACTCAGCAGCTCCGACAACCCGCTCGAAGTGGTGATCCTGGTGGACGGCCACCACGGCTACAAGGCCTTCGGCCATGTGCCGCTGGGCGAGCCGATGGCCCGGGACAGCAGCCTGGCGGCGCCGGTCTGGATCATCGACCCGGCCCAGGGGGCCTCGTCCGAGGGGCGCGTGGAGGTCTTCGGCCGCGGCGTCGCCTTCGAATCACAGTTGCGCTGGCAGGTCTACCGGATTCCGGACGCTGAAGAGGAGGCCGCCGAGGGCAAGCTGGTCAAGGCCGGAACGGTCTCCGTTGACGCGCCGGCCGGAGAAATCGGCGAGTTCAAGTTCAGCCAGAAACTGGACCCGGGCACCTACAAGCTCTACGTCTTCCATGAGGACGTGAGCGGGCAGACCGAAGAACGGCAGAATCCGGACAGCAAGGTCTTCACGATTAAGTAGGCCGCGGCGATCACGTGAGGCGATCACGTAGACCCTTGCCGGACTGCGTGTCGGTCTACCGCCAGCGGCCCAACATTTCGCTCAGCAAGGTCAAGGCGGCCGGTCCTGCCGTGGAGGAGCGCAGGACGTGCGGCCCCAGCCGCACCGCCAGCGCCCCGGCGTCCAGCATGGCGTCCACTTCCGCCTGGCTGATCCCGCCTTCCGGGCCCACGATCATCAGCACCCGCGCCGCGCTGCCGGGGCCGCCGTCGCGGGAGGCACCGACGTCAGGCGAGGCACCGCCGTCGTTGTTTGCCCGGGGTTCCGCACTGTTGGCGGCGCCGGCGCCCAATCCGGCACGTTGCACGGCATCGGCCACGCTGCCCTCGGCGTCTTCGTGCAGCAGCAGCGACAGCTTGCTGGAGCGGATCAAGGCACACAGCCCGGCGCGTTCGACCAGCGGTTCCACGTCCGGCACGCGCGCCCGCCGCGACTGCTTGGCGGCCGCCCGGACCGCCATTTGCCACTTGGCCGCGCCCTTGGCCGCCTTGTCGGCTTTCCAGCGCACGATGCTGCGTTCGGCCTGCCATGGGACCACCGTGTCGACGCCGAGCTCGGTGGCTGCCTCGATGGCCAGTTCGTCGCGGTTGCCCTTGGCCAGCGCCTGCACCAGCACCAGCTCCGGGTTCGGCTCCGGCTCCTGCAGGATCCGCAGGGCGCGGACGGTGAGCACGCCGGATCCGCCGGACACGGCCTCGCCGACCAGCCGGCGGCCGCGGCCGTCGGCAAGATCGACGGGTTCGCCGGGCTCGATCCGCTTGACCGTGACGGCATGGCGCGCCTCGTCCCCCGCCAGCGTGAAGTCATCGCCGGCGGCTACCGCGTCGAGTTCGCCCGGGGCGGTGAAGAACAGGTGGCTGGTCACGCCTAGAGGTTACCGAGCCGGTCGCGCAGCCGGGCGAAGACGCCGGTGCCGGAGGACGCCAGCTTCCCCTCGGTGTATTCCTCGCCGCGGGCCTGCGCCAGCCGGCGGAGCAGGTCTTCCTGTTCCGAGTCCAACTTGGTGGGCGTCTCCACATGCACATGCACCTGCAGGTCGCCGCGGCCGTAGCCGCGCAGATGCGTGACGCCCAGGCCGCGCAGCGTGAGGGTCTCCCCCGCCTGCGTGCCGGGCTTGATGCTCAGTTCGCGTTCGCCGTCGAAGGTATCCAGGGTGACGTCGGTGCCCAGCGCGGCCGCGGTCATCGGCACCGCCAGGCTGACGTGCAGGTCGTCGCCCTCGCGGATGAAGTTCTTGTCCGGGTTCACGCGGATCTCCACGTAGAGGTCGCCCTGGGGACCACCCGCCGGGCCCGCCTCGCCCTGGCCGGCCAGCTGGATCCGCGTTCCGGTTCCCACGCCGGCCGGCAGCTTGATGGTCAGCGAACGGCGGCTGCGGATGCGGCCCTCGCCGTTGCACTCGTTGCAGGGGTCCGGGATGATCGTGCCGAAGCCCTGGCAGCTGCCGCAGGCGGCCGTGGTCATGACTTGGCCCAGGATGGACCGCACGGCGCGCTGGACCTGGCCCGAGCCGCCGCAGATGTCGCAGGTGCGCGGGCTGGTGCCGGGGCGGCAGCAGCTGCCGTCGCAGGTGGGGCAGACCACGGCGGTATCCACCTCGATCTTCTTGTTCACCCCGAAGACTGCGTCCTTGAGATCGATCCGCACGTTGATCAGGGCGTCTTGGCCGCGCCGGGTGCGCGAGGCCGGACCGCCGCCCGCTCCGGCGCCGCCGAAGAAGCTCTCGAAGATGTCCTGGAAGGCGAAGCCGGAACCGGAGAAACCGCCGCCGAACCCGGTGTCATTGCCGTTTTCGTTGCCCGTGGTGTCGTAGACGCGCCGCTTCTGCGGGTCCGAGAGCACCTCGTAGGCGTGGCTGACCTGCTTGAACTCCTCGGCTGCTTCCGGGCCGGGGTTCACGTCCGGGTGCAGCTTGCGGGCCAGCTTGCGGTAGGCCTTCTTGATTTCCTCGGTCGAGGCGTCCTGGCTGACACCGAGGGCGTCGTAGTGGTTGCTCACCTTGTAATACTTCACTTCCTGGAGATCGGGTTCACCGGCGACGACGGCCGGTGCGGACATCGCGCGGCCTAGGGCTGGCCGGCGAGTATCCGTGACAAATAGCGTGCGACGGCGCGCACTGCCGCCATCGTGGTGGGATAGTCCATCCGGGTGGGGCCGAGAATGCCGACCTTGGCGGTGGCACCCGGACCATAGCCGGTGGCAACGACAGAGGTTTCCGCCAATGAGCCGTACGGATTTTCCCGGCCAATGCTCACCGACATGCCGTGCGCGTCCTGGTGCATTTCGGAGAGCAACTGCAGCAGGACCACCTGTTCTTCGAGTGCCTCGAGGATGGGGCCGATGCTCAGTGGGAAGTCCACCGTGGAACGGGCCAGGTTGGCCGTTCCGGCCATCAGGATTCGTTCCTCGCTGGTGGCCGCCGCCAGCTGGGCAAGCGATGCGGACAGTTCGTCGACGATCCCCGCATGCGCGGGCTCCGCCGGCACCGGGGAGGTCTTCAGCCGGTGCGGAACTCCGGCCAGCGGTTTCCCGGACAGCGCGGCCAGGAAGGCATTGCGCAGAGTGGCCAGAGCATCTTCCGCCACGTCCACCGGCAACAAGGCAACATGCTGGTCCACCTTGCCGTTGTCAGCGATCAGCACCACCAGCACCCGACGGGGGGCCAGCAAGACGAACTCGATATGCCGCACCTTGGCAGCGCCCAACTGCGGGTACTGGATCACCGCTACCTGGTTGGTCAGCTGGGACAGCAGTCGGACGGTGCGTTCCATCACGTCGTCCAGGTCGTCGGCGCCGTCCAGCAGTTTCTGGATGGCCCGACGCTCGGGGGCAGAGAGCGGCTTGACGTCCGAGATCCGGTCCACGAACAGTCGGTAGCCCTTGTCCGTGGGAATGCGGCCGGCACTGGTGTGCGGGGCAACGATCAGCCCGTCTTCCTCCAGCGCCGCCATGTCGTTGCGGATCGTGGCCGACGACACGCCCAGGCTGTGCCGGTCGACCAGTGCTTTGGAGCCAACCGGCTCCCGTGAATGCACATAGTCCTCGACAATGGCGCGGAGCACTTCCAGCCTCCGGACCTCGCTCACTGCACTCCTCCTGTCTTCGGCTCACGTTGATGACGGGTTGTTAGCACTCAACACGTCCAAGTGCTAAGTCTAATACGTCGCCCCCGTTGTTAGCATTGTCTTCGCGGCGGTGCCGCGGACGTACTACATGTGTAAGGACTTGAAGCATATGAGCAGCTACGGCTGGGGCCCCCAGGATCTCACCGCCCCCAAGGCCCGGGCCCTGCGCGAAGTGGCCGCCGAGCCGGGACTGGTGCTGGAGGATGCACAGAGCGGCTGGGTCGGCGCCGTGGTCCGGGTGGAAAAGTCCGGCGGCGTGCATCTGGTCTCGCTGGAGGACCGCCGGGGCAAGCTGCGCTCCTTCCCCCTGGGGTTCGGCTTCCTGTTGGAAGGCGAGCCGGTGAACGTGGTGCCGCCGGCGCCCACTGCGAAGGCTCCGGTCCGCCAGCGGACGGCCTCCGGCTCGGTGAAGGTGGAGGGCCAACGAGCCAGGGTGGCGCGTGCCAGCCGGATCTGGGTTGAAGGCAAGCACGATGCCGAACTGGTGGAAAAGGTGTGGGGAGACGACCTGCGGGTGGAGGGCATCGTCGTCGAGCCCCTGCATGGTGTGGACGACCTGGCCGCGGCCGTGGCGGACTTCTCCCCCGGCCCGCAGCGCAGGCTGGGCATCCTGGTGGACCATTTGGTGCCCCATTCCAAGGAGTGGCGGATTGCCGAGGCCGCCATGGCCGTCCCCGCGGCCGCCGGCAACGTGCTGATTGTGGGCCACCCCTACGTTGACGTCTGGCAGGCCATCAAGCCGTCGGTGATCGGCCGGGCGCAGTGGCCGGTGGTTCCGCGCGGCACCGACTGGAAGACCGGCATCCTCGCCGGTCTCGGCTGGCCGCACCGGACCCAGATCGACGTGGCCGACGGCTGGAAACGGCTGCTGGGCAGCGTGAACAGCTATGCGGATCTGGAGCCCAGCCTGCTGGGCCGGGTGGAGGAAGTCATCGATTTCCTCACCGTCTGAGCCGTTTCCCGCGCCCACTGCAGCCGCGGTCTGCACCGGGTCAAAGGTGGAACCGCTAGGCTAGGAACAGCAGTGAGCCATCAGCTGATTTTCCGAAGGTAGGTCCAGTGTCCGAGAACTCTGCTCGCAATCAGCAGCCGGAACGCAAGTCCGCTCCGCGCCCGCAGTACCAGAGCGCGTCGGCTTCCGCCTTGCCGCTGACACCTTCCGAGGACCGGCAGTGGGCAACCATGGCGCACTTCGGCGGGATCCTGGGCTGCTTCCCGTCGCTGGTGATCTACCTGATCTTCAAAGACCGGGGACCGTTTACCGCCCAGGAGTCCAAAGAGGCGCTGAACTTCACCGTCCCGCCCACCGCGGTGGCCATTGTGGCGAACCTGCTGATCCTCATTCCGGCCGTCAGCGGCATCTTTGCCGTCGTCGCCGCCGCCATTTGGGTCTTCCTCACGGTCTATTCCGTGATCGCCGGCATCAGATGCAACCGCGGTCTCCCGTACCGCTACGCCTACAACCTGCGCTTGTTCCGCTAAGCCTGCTGCCGCCCGGGCTGCCGCGGCAGCGGCAGGCTCTCCGCCATCCGCCTTCACTCCTCCTTCGCCACGGCAGACATGCCAGGCGCCGGGGCCGCTCTGCCCTGCCAGGGCCATTTACCAGTGATTTCCAGCTCCAGCGACCAACTGAGGAACGTTCGAATCAGCACGATCGCGGCAAGCACCGCCACGCTTTCCAGCGTCGGACTGACGGCGACGGTACGGATGATGTCGGCGGCCACCAGCAGTTCCAGGCCGAGCAGGATCGACCGCCCCAGAAAGCGGCGGAAGCTCTCGTATACGCCGGGCTCTCTCCGTACCAGCCTCGGGACGGCGATCAGCGCAGCCACTATTGCGCCGGTCACGATGGCGGCGACCCCCGCTGCGTCGATGAGGCGGCCGACTGCCTCTATTACTTCCCCGAACTCCATGGCATCCCCCGACCTTCACGGTCCGTCGCGGCACCGGCCCTACGCGGGTCGCCTTTCAGCTGACCTCCGGCCAAAGCCGATGCCTATGGCCGGTTGCTGAGCGCCGCACCGCTTCGGCGGCATTGCTTCACGGCGTGTTCGGCCTCATTCTCCGCCCCGCGGGGGAATCGGCGCAATGGAGAATGGCCAGGCTGCCGGGGTCAGTATGTACCGCTAGCCCCTCGGCCGCCCTACCGCGTCTGCCTGCAGCCGCTGACGGGCCGTGTTCAGCCCGGCTCCCACCGGTACGTGTCCGGTGGCCGCCGCCAGCCCGAAGACCGGCATGTCGCTATACACGCTTTCCCTGCCGCCAGGCAACGTCTCGTAGGTTTCGTGCCAGACTCCGACGTCGCCGGTGCCGGCGGATTCGCGCATGAACTCTCGCCAGGGCTCAAGGTGCGGCGACGACTGGTCGGCCGCGAACCGCTGCAGATGCTCCGGACTCCTCCAGTAGCTGACCATGATGGTGGTGCGGCCGAACCACTGCTGGTAGCCCAGCAACCCGGCCTCCGGTGTCTTGGCCAGGTGGGCCAGCATCTTGGGCATGGCCGCCCCTACCCGCGCTACCTTCCCGAACTTCCACCACCGGTTGGCGCGCATCCCGATCAGGAAGACCGTTACCGGCCCGCCCCCGGGATCGGCAGTGAAACGTCCCGTATGCACGTGCTCCGACATGAGCTTCTCCATTCGTAACGATGTTATACAACATTGTTACGTAACAGTGTCATGCAATAATGGAGCTATGGCAAGACCCGTACTCCACGATGAGACACTCCGCCGCAAGCTGCTCGACACCGCAGCCTCGCGGATAGCCCGCGACGGCGCCGCCTCCGTATCGCTGCGCAGCATCGCCGCTGCGGCAGGGACGTCGACGACGGCGGTGTATTCGCTCTTCGGGGGCAAGGCGGAACTCTTAACCGCCGTGCTCGACGACGGTTTCGCCTCCTTTGCTGCCTCACAGCAACAGGCCGCCGCCGGCGGCCTCGAAGCCTTGGGCCGGGCCTACCGAACGTGGGCATTGGAGCATCCGGTCCTCTACGGCCTCATGTTCGGCGGGCCGCTGGCCGGCCAGGTGCCATGCCAGCCGACGCCGGGAGCGGCCGAGCCGTCGATCGCGCCGCTGTTTGGCGCAGTAGCCGCCGCGCTGACCGCGGCATCGGATGACGAGATCGCGTCGATGGTCGCCGTCGTCTGGGGCCAAGTCCACGGGCTGGTGTCACTGGAGCTGGCCGGCGTGCCGGCGGCAGGCTGGAGCTGGGATGCGGCCTACGATGCGGCCCTCGGCCAGATCGGCCGCTTGCTGCGACGCTAGGGACGTTCAGTCCTCGAGCAGTCGTCGGACCACGGCATCGGCCAGCAGCCGTCCTTTGAGCGTGAGCCGAATGGTTCCGGCGAAGGCCGCGGCCGGGTCGACGAGGGCATCGGCGATCAGTCCCGCCACGGCTTTCCTGCCGTTGGGTCCCAGATCCTGGGTGCGCAGCCCGTCGATAATGCGGGTCTGCAGCATGACGTGCTCCAGCTGACGGGTGCCCGCGTCGAGCGTTTCACGCCCGGCCGCCGGGGAGACTCCGGTGGCCAGACGCTGGGCATAGGCCGCCGGATGCTTGACGTTCCACCAGCGCACGCCGCCCATATGCGAGTGGGCGCCGGGGCCGGCGCCCCACCAGTCATCGCCGCGCCAGTAGGCGAGGTTGTGCCGGCAGCGGTCGTCCGGCGTGCGGGCCCAATTGCTGACCTCGTACCAGCCGAATCCGGCTGCCGCCAGCCGCGCGTCGGCGATCTCATACTTGGTGGCGTGGTCGTCGTCGTCGATGCCGGGCACCTCGCCGCGGCGGATCTGCGCCGCGAGTTTGGTCCCGTCCTCGACGATCAGGGCGTACGCCGAGATGTGGTCGGGCGCACAGGCGATCGCGGAGTCCAGGCTGGCCTCCCAGTCCGCAATGGTCTCCCCCGGTGTGCCGTAGATCAGGTCCAGGCTGACCTTGAGCCCGGCCTCGCGGGCCCACTGCACGGCCTGCGGCACCCGTTCCGGATCATGCGTGCGGTCCAGCACCTTCAGCACGTGCGGGACGGCCGACTGCATGCCGAAGGAGACGCGGGTGAAACCTGCGTCGGCCAGGATCTTCAGCGATTCCGGCGTGACGGAGTCCGGGTTGGCTTCCGTGGTGATCTCGGCGCCCGGCTCCAGCCCCCACAAGCTTTCGGCCTGGGCCAGCATGGCGGCCAGGTCCGTCGCGGGCAGCAGGGTCGGCGTGCCGCCGCCGAAAAAGACCGTGGCCAGCGGCCGGTCGGGCAGGTTGGAACCGCGCAGTACGCGCGCCGCCAGATCCAATTCGGTGTTGAGGGTGCCCGAGTACTCATCCTGCGATGCCCCGGAACCGAGTTCCTTGGCCGTGTAGGTGTTGAAATCGCAGTAGCCGCAGCGCACCCGGCAGAACGGAATGTGCACATACAGGCAGAAGGCCCGGCCTGCCGCCCCGTCTGCTGCCTGTGCGGGCAGCAGACCGTCGGCCGGGGCCGGGTCCCCTACGGGCAGGACGCTAGGCACTGAGGCGAGCCTCCGCCGTCGTTGTTTTCAGCACTGCAGAACTACTTCTTTGCCTTGTCCTTGGAATCATCCGACGACAGCGCGGCGATGAAGGCCTCCTGCGGGACCTCCACGCGGCCGACCATCTTCATCCGCTTCTTGCCTTCCTTCTGCTTCTCCAGCAGCTTGCGCTTCCGGGAGATGTCGCCGCCGTAGCACTTGGCGAGCACGTCCTTGCGGATGGCGCGGATGTTTTCGCGGGCGATGATCCGGGAGCCGATGGCGGCCTGGATGGGCACCTCGAACTGCTGCCGCGGGATGAGCTCGCGCAGCTTGGAGGTCATCATGACGCCGTAGCTGTAGGCCTTGTCGCGGTGCGTGATGGCGCTGAACGCGTCCACCTGTTCACCCTGCAGCAGGATGTCCACCTTGACTAGATCGGCCACCTGTTCGCCGTCGGCTTTCCAGTCCAGCGAGGCATAGCCGCGGGTGCGCGACTTCAGATTGTCGAAGAAGTCGAAGACAATCTCGGCCAGCGGCAGCCGGTAGCGCAGCTCCACGCGGTCCTCGGAGAGGTAGTCCATGCCCTTCATGTCCCCGCGGCGGGCCTGGCAGAGCTCCATGATGGTGCCGACGAACTCGTTGGGCGCAAGGACGGTGGCGGAGACCATCGGCTCGCGGACCTCGGAAACCTTCCCGTCCGGATATTCGCTCGGGTTGGTGACGGTCAGGGTCTTTTTGTCCTCCAGCGTGACTTCGTAGACCACGTTGGGGGCGGTGGAGATCAGGTCCAGGTTGAATTCGGCCTCGAGCCGCTCACGGGTGATTTCCAGATGCAGCAGTCCCAGGAAGCCGACCCGGAATCCGAACCCGAGGGCCGCGGAGGTTTCCGGTTCGTAGATCAGGGCGGCATCGTTGAGCTTGAGCTTGTCCAGTGCGTCGCGCAGTACCGGATAGTCCGTGCCGTCGATCGGGTAGAGCCCGGAGAAGACCATCGGCTTGGGGTCTGCGTAGCCGCCGAGGGATTCCGCCGCCGGCTTGAGCAGATTGGTGACCGTGTCACCCACCTTGGACTGCCGGACGTCTTTCACGCCGGTGATCAGGTAGCCGACCTCGCCGACGCCGAGACCGTTGGACGGCGTCGGCTCGGGCGAGCTGACGCCGATCTCGAGCAGTTCGTGGCTGGCCCTGGTCGACATCATCTGGATGCGTTCACGCGGCGAGAGCTTGCCGTCGACCACGCGGACGTACGTGACCACGCCGCGGTAGGTGTCGTACACCGAGTCGAAGATCATGGCGCGGGCCGGCGCTTCGGGGTCGCCGACCGGGGCGGGCAGATCGCGCACGATCTTGTCCAGCAGCGCTTCGACGCCGACGCCGGTCTTGCCCGAGACCTTGAGCACGTCCTCGGGGTCGCCACCGATCAAATTGGCCAACTCGGCCGCATACTTTTCCGGCTGCGCCGCCGGCAGGTCGATCTTGTTCAGCACCGGGATGATGGTCAGGTCGTTTTCCATCGCTAGGTAGAGGTTCGCCAGTGTCTGGGCCTCGATACCCTGCGCGGCATCCACCAGCAGGACCGCACCTTCACAGGCGGCCAGCGATCGCGACACTTCATAGGTGAAGTCAACGTGGCCCGGGGTGTCAATCATGTTCAGGGCGTAGCTGGCGCCATCCAGTTCCCAGGGCATGCGGACGGCCTGGGACTTGATGGTGATGCCGCGTTCGCGTTCGATGTCCATCCGGTCCAGATACTGGGCCTTCATGTCGCGCGGCTGCACTACGCCGGTGAGCTGGAGCATCCGGTCGGCAAGAGTGGATTTACCGTGGTCGATGTGGGCGATGATGCAGAAGTTCCTGATGATCGCCGGATCGGTGGCGGCGGGCACCGGTGCGGTGCGGGCCATCGGTGACACAGATGGTTCCTTACTCTCGGACAAGCGGGCTGAGATTGCGGCCGGTACCACCAGCACGCAGTTTTGCTCAACTATAAGTGTCCCACGCCGGTCAGGTATCCGCGCACCTTTACGGCAGTGATGGCAGTCAGTGATCTGCGGCAACCGCGCTTCAGTAGCCTAGAGTCATGGCATTTTCCCCACGGGGTCTCAACCGACTCCTTAGCACCGCCGTCCGGGCCATCCGGTCCTTGTCCGGTTCGGGCAGTTCAGCGCGGCCGCGGGTCACAGCGCCTGGCAGCCGGCCGCAGCCCCGCGGTAGCCGCGGCGGCTTCCGCGGCGGCGCGGCCGGCACTGGCGCAGCGGGCACCGGCACGGGCTCGCGGTATGCCGGCGACTACCTTGGCGCAGGGACCATCAGCTACTCCCCCGAAGCCGATGGCTCCCCCGATCCGGGCGAAATCGTCTGGACGTGGGTGCCCTATCAGGAAGACTATTCGCAGGGGAAGGACCGCCCCGTCCTGGTGATCGGCAACCACCGCGGCCGCCTGCTGGCACTCATGATGACCTCCCGGGACCGGAACAACGACCGCCGCCGTGACGAGGACTACGTGGACATCGGCTCCGGCGCCTGGGACGTCCGCGGCCGTCCTAGCGAGATCAAGCTGGACCGCGTTCTCCAACTTGATCCTGATGCGGTGCGGCGCGAAGGAGCAGTGCTCCCGCGTGCGACATTCGAGAAGGTCGCCCAGAGCATGCGCCGCCGCGGCTGGAAGTGACCGCGTGTCGCAGAAGCGCTGATCGCCCGTCCGGAGTGCGGATCTGCTAACATTTATAGCTGTGTGTCCGCGCAGGTCGACGGGCACCTCGGGCCGGTTGCCATTACGGTGCCCCACGCCGCTCAGTCAATGACCGGACCGAATGCCCTCAAAGACCAAAGTTCCTCAACAACAGAGAGTTATTTCGTGGCCAATATCAAGTCCCAGAAGAAGCGCATTCTCACCAACGAGAAGGCACGCCAGCGCAACAACTCGGTCAAGTCCGAGCTCAAGACCGCCATCCGCGCCGTGACCGGTGCCGTCCAGTCCGCCGATCAGGACGCCGCCAACACCGCTCTGGTGACCGCGAGCCGCAAGCTGGACAAGGCCGTCAGCAAGGGTGTGCTGCACAAGAACAACGCCGCCAACCACAAGTCGGCACTGGCCAAGCAGGTCAACGCGCTCTAAGGCGCATCCGGCCGACAGGCCGAACCAAACCAAGGCCGGAGGCCGTCACCCGCTCAGGGTGGCGGCCTCCGGCCTTTCCAGTTCTTCATCCCGATCGGGTGATCTCTCCCCCGTGGGCAAGCCCTTACTCTGGCCACATGAAACGGACCGCAACCCTCACCGGATTGGCAACAGTTGCCCTCCTGTTGGCAGGTTGCTCAGGCCCGTCGGGAGAAGAAACCCCCACCAGCCCCACGACGATGGCTACCCCGTCAACGACGACGACGCCGAGTGCGCTGAGCGGGTTCCTGTGCTCTCCGGACGAGAACGGCGTCTGGCGGGGAAAAGCCCGTCTCACGAACATCGGTACGGCCACCAATACGTATACAGTCCGCTTCTCTGTTATCCGTACGGGAAGTCAGGAGGTCCTCGGCGTGAAGGAGGAGTCCTTCACCATCGGCCCTGGTGACTCCACCGACGTAGCATTCGCGAGTATCCACACGAGCAATTCCCAGGGCCTCGAATGCGTTGCGCGGGTCACGGCGGAGCCGGCGGAGCCTTCGGCCCCGGCAGGGTCCCCGGAAATGTCCCCAGACAGCAGTTGACCCCGCGTCATGCGAGGCTGGTTGGGCCACATGTCACCCATTGCGGGTGATGCCGGCCAAGGGATGCCGCATCTATATGGGCCAGCGTGAGGCTGGGAGGACCTCCGCTGTCCGGAACCCGAACCGGACCCGGGCAAGGGCCCGTACCGCCGCGGCCGGCCCGCTTAGCGCCGGGCGCTGGTGGCAATCATCGTGACGGCCCGTTCCACCGCGTATTCCGGATCGCGGCCTTCGCCCTTGACCTGGGCGTCGGTCTCGGCCAGCACCTGGATGCAGCGCGCCAAGGCCTCCGATTCCCACAGCCGCGCGTCCCTGCGGGCCTGATCGAACTGCCAGGGGGCCATGCCTAGGTCGCGGGCGTTGGCCGAAGCGCTTTTGACCTTGGCAATCTGGCGCAGCTTCATGGCCAGCACGGCAACGATCGGCACTGGATCCACCCCGGTGGCCAGCGCGTGCCGGAGGGACGCCAGCGCGGCGGCGCCGCGGCCGGAAATGGCCGCATCGGCAACCTTGAACCCGGTTGCCTCCACCCGGCCCCCGTAATACTTTTCCACCGTCTCTTCGGTGACGGCGCTATCGGCGTCGGAAATCAATTGGGAGCAGGCGGCTGCCAGATCGGGCAGCGACGAGCCGACCGCGGACACCAGCGCCTGTGCCGCGGCAGGTTCGATGGCCCGGCGCGCGGTCTTGAACTCCTGCCTGACGAAGTCCAGCTTGTCTGCGTCCTTTTTCATCGCCTGGCAGTCAACCACCGGGGCGCCCGAGGCCTTGACCGCATCCAGAAGTTTCTTGCCGCGGGTCCCGCCGCCGTGGTGCAGGACCAGCCAGACCTCCTCGGCCGGTGACGCCAGATAGGCGAGCGTGTCTGCGAGGAACTCGTCGTTCATCTGGGCCAGCGACGAGGCTTCAATAAGCTTCGCTTCGCCGAACAGGCTGGGGCTGGCCAGCATGGTGAGCCCGCCGGTGGTGTAGGAGGAGGCATCCAACTGGGTCAGCTCAAGCTCCGGATGCTTGCCGCGCAGCAGATTGCGGACACGTTCCTTGGCCCGGTGAGCCAGGTACTCTTCCGGACCGCTGACCAGCACGACGGGGGCAGGCTCGACGTCGCGCCAAGAGACAGTCGCGGCGCTTTTCTTGGCGGCCGAAGCGCGGGATCCGGGGGGCGGGTTCACGTCAGGTTCCTCCTTGTTCAGGTCAAGAGTTTCACGATCCGGGGCGTTTGCCCAAAGCTGTCCGCAGCCTACCGGCCGCGGAGCACGGAGAGCTTCCCGTGGTCAGCATCCAGCAGGACCGTCCCGAGCTGGTCGGTCCGCAATACCTGCACCCCGGCGGCCCGCAGCGCGGACAGTATTTCCGCCGCCGGATGGCCGTAGTCGTTCTCGGCGCCCGCGGAAATCAGGGCTGCGGCAGGCCGCAGGCCGGTAATGAGTGCGGTCCCACCATTGCGGGCACCATGGTGGCTGATTTTCAGGACGTCCACGGTGAAGCCCGTTCCCAGACGCCGCGTCAGCTTGGGTAGTTGCTCCTGCTCAAGATCGCCGGTCAGGAGCATCCTCACCTCTCCCCCGGTGTCCACTCGCAGCTTGATTTCGACGACGAGGCTGGAATCGTTCTCGGAGAGGCCGGCACTATCTTCCGCGGGCCAGTGCACGGTCCAGCCGACCGCTCCGGACGAACCGGTCAGTCCGGCCGCCGCACGTTCCGCGGTCAGCCCGTGGGCTTGGAGCGAGGCGTGGACCGCCTCCGGCAGGGCCTCCTTGGCGCTTGAATACAGGACGCGCTCCGTCCGGCGGCCGGCCAAGACGCCGTCGAGCCCGCCGTAATGGTCCAGATGCATGTGCGTGAGCACCAGGACATCGATCCGCTCCACGCCCAGGCCGTCCAGGCACCGGCCCATCATGTCCGTTTCCGGCCCGGCGTCCACCACGATGGCGCTTCGCTCGCCGGTCCGGACCACCACGCCATCGCCCTGCCCCACGTCGCAGGCCGCAACGTCCCACGACTGCTGCTGTCCATCCGGGACCAGAAGACTGGCCAGCAGACCGGCCGCAGCTCCTGCCAGCAGAGCCGGTACGGCCGTCCAACAGGTCAGCCGTAGAATCAGTCCGCGCGCGCCGGACCCGCCGCGCCCGCGGGGCGGCGCGGTCTCGGGCGGCCCATCCACCCGGCCCTGTTCCCTTCCGGATCTGCTGACTCCCGCTATCCGCCGCACACCCCAGAGGAGTCCCAGACCCGCTGCAGCCGCTCCGGCAGCCCCGACCGGGCCGCCCGCCCACGGCAGGGCCGCCAATGGGAGTTCCGAAAACCACCGCGCCACGCCGGCAACCCACAGGGTCATCCATCCGGCCGCGTGCAGCGCCAACTCACCGACGCCCGGCAGCCACGGCAGCAGGGCGGTCCCAAGCATCCCGGCAATCGTGATGAAGGGAACCACCGGACCGGCCGCCACATTCGCCGGTATCGAGTAGAGCGCCAGTTCCGGCTGCAACTGCACGATCACCGGTGCACAAAACACCTGCGCCGCCATCGGCATCGCCACGGCATGGGCCAGCGGCACCGGCAGGAACCGCTGCAGCCAGCGCGAACAGGCGGGGCCCAGCAGCACCAGCGACAACGTTGCCAGCACCGAGAGCAGGAAGCTGTAGTTGGCGGCCAACCAAGGATCCATGACCAGCAGCACCGACACCGCCAAGGCCAGGAAGGACAGCGACGCCCTCCGTCGACCGCTCAGCACGGCGGCCACCCCGATGGAGCCCATCACCGCTGCACGCAGGACGCTGGGCTCGGGCCGGACGAGCAGCACGAATCCGGCGAGGCTCGCCAGCCCGACAACAGCCTTGGCCCAGCGAGGCAGCCGCACGGCCGAACCGAGCAAGTACACGAACCCCAACACGTACGACACATTTGCGCCGCTCACGGTCAACAGGTGGGTCAGCCCGGTGCGCCGCATGGCGTCTTCCAGGTCGTCGGGCTGGTGTTCCTTGTCGCCCAGCACCATGCCGGGCAGCAGCCCGCGGGCGTCCGGCGGCAGTGGCGCCAGCGCCTGGACGAAGTGCCCGCGGAGACCGGAGACCCAGGCGTCCAGCGGCGGTGCCGTGCGATCCGCGGGCACCGTCGACGCAATCAACAGCGCCTCCACCGCCTGACCTGAGTCGGCCCCGACCACTGTGCCGGACGCCCGGAGCCGCTCGCCGTAGCGGACACCGGACCATTCCGGGCCGCCCAGCACCAGCACAGGAGTATCGGCCTCGAAGCGCGTGCCTGCAGCCGTGGCCTCGACGATGGTCGCCTTCACTTGGAAGCGCGGACCGCCGCCGAATTGCCCCGGGGCCTTCATCTCGGACGCGTCCCCCGTGACCACGAGGCGCGCGGTGATGGTCTCCTCGGCGGCAATGGCCTCTTCGATCGGTCCGGCCAGCCGCTGCGACTGTTGCACGCCCACCACCAGCGCCAGCAGTCCGGTACAGCTGCACAACACCAGCACGACGGCGGTGGCTCCCGTCCCGCCGCCGCCTCGCCTACGCCGGCGGCGTAGCCCGCGTCCGGGCCGATAAGGGAGTGCTCGAGCATGCGGGCGCCGTGACAGTGGACCATGCGCAGGCGACGGCCGGATTGTCGGCAGCGACCTCCCCGCGCTCAGGAGCCTGGTCGGCAGGAGCCTCGCCGGAAGCAGCAGGCGGGCCGACGCGCCGCAGGCTCCACCCAGGAGCAGGGCCGCCGTCGTCAACGCCACGCCGACCGGAGCATGCGGCAACACCAGGGCCGCTGCCCAGCAGCCCACCGCGGTGAGTCCGAGGCGGAGGTCCAACCGCCGCGTTTCTCCCTGCGAAGCCGCAGCCGGGTCCGGCTTGATGTGCTTCAGCAGCAGCTGCTGCAATTCCGAGCGGCGTCTGCCCGCTAGCCGGCTGCGGCCGCGTCCGTCGTTCGCGGCTCCGTGCCCGTCCGGGCCAGCACGGTGCCCATCGCGGGCAGCGCTGTGCCCCGAACCAGAGACACCGCTGTGCCCCGGTCCACCGGTGACAGCGCCGTCCTCCGGTTCTGCAGTGACTGGCCGGCGGGCCGCATCCGCGTACCGCTGCCATCGCGCGCCGCTCACACCGTCACCAGCTCCACCAGCGCCTCAAGCATGACCGGTCCGATGCCCGGCACCGCGTCCAGGTCAGACGGATGCCCATAGGGGCCGTGCTGCTCGCGGAACTCGACGATCCGCCCGGCCAGCACCGGCCCCACGCGCGGCAACTCCGCGAGTTCCTCGGCAGTGGCCGTGTTGATGTTGATCTTGCCAGCGGGACCATCTGCGGCTCCGCCGCCCGTTCCGGGTCCGCCTGCGCCACCGCCGGAGCCACCGCCCGAACTTCCGGTACCCGGCGCCGGCGGCGGCCCGGCGTCGTCGGGTGTGGGCACATAGACCTGCTGCCCATCGGTCAAAGGAGCGGCAAGGTTCAGTGCCTCGAGCTGCGCCTCCTTCCTGGCACCTCCTGCTGCTTCGATCGCCTCGAACACCCTGGCGCCCTCCACCAACCGGACGATTCCCGGCGAAGCGACGGCACCCGCCACGTGGACGATGATGCGTGCCCCGGCGTCGTTACCGTTATCCGCACCGCCGTCGGCGCCGGGGACGGCGCCGTCGCCGCCGCCTGTCCCCGCATCACCTTTGCCGCTGCCAGCGCCGCCCACAAACTCCCCTGCTCCTTCACCGATGGCACCGGCGGGCTCATCTCCGCCGCCGTCGCCGGCGGTTGGCCCCGAGGAAGGGCCGGACTTCAAGGGGATGCCCTCCAAGACCGGAGCTGCCGAACGGTTCAGGTCTGCGGTCGCCACCGAGACGATCCCGTAGCCCAGGCATAACCCGGCCACCACGAAGGCAGCCCCAAGGGCTATGCGGAAGCGCGGTGTTCGCCCCAGCCGCGAGGCAGTGCCATCGCGGGCAGCTGCGGGAAGCCAGCGGTGTCGGCCCATGCGGCAACACTAGGTGCGCGCCGCGGACACCCTCATCCGTCCGTCACGCGTTAGTGGACGGACCGTCCCGCGGCGCGGGCTGTGGAGGAAAAGAACGATCAGCCAGGTGCGGCGTCGGCGGCGCGTGACCGATTCTCGTGCCCGAAGGGTACTGCACGCTGTTACTTCCCGTAGGCGTCGCCTACGGGAGGGGCTTGGATGGGATAATCAACGCATCCGAGTCCCTATGCCGAGGCCCATTACGGCGCCCTTTGATATCCCTGAATCGGTGCCCCTTGCGGAGAACCGTCTTTCGGGTCCTTCAGGAGGAGGCCGCCACGATCTCCAACGTCTTCTGCATGTTCTCCGGGTGTCCGGCAAATTCCACCGAGCCGGTGGACGTTCGCAGTTCCAGGACCTCGGCCGTGGGATAGATTCTGAAGACTGCCTCGGTCAATGTAGGCGTGCGGTTGCTTCCCGTTTCCTTGACGGACAAGACGCGGACGTCTCCTTTGTCCTGCCGGCTGTTTTTCCAGCGGGGCTGAAATGCCAGATTTCCCTGTGATGGGGTCACGAGCCCGAACTGCCACTTTGTTTCGGTCGAAAAGCGCAGAAACCCTTCGAACTGGTAGCGCGCGGCGTACTGCTTGTTGGGCCGTCTTCGCTTCCAAAAGTTGCGCAATCCGACGCCGGTGGCCGTAACAGCCACCGGCACCACTAGCCAAGAATTCCCACTCCGGTAACCCAACCAACCAAAGAAGACCACAACCAGCACGATGGGTATTCCCCGAATCATCAGGGCAATTGGAGCATTACGATTGGCCACCGCTCCAGCTAAGCCCCACGCCCTTGGAAAAAGCCGAATCGGTTGCTTTTCGCCCGGGACGGGCTCGTCTTAGTACCTGTAGACGTGCGGTAGTCTCCGAATCTCTCTTACAGCGAGCGGGATGGCGATAAGGCCCAGTCCGACAACCCCTGCGGCTAGCAGCACATGGTCCCGAGTCGGGTTTTGTAGCGCAACGACGGGCGCAACAACCATTGCAACAGCACCGGCAAAGATCTGGATGGACCACCAGATCCTGCCACGTCGTACCTGCTCTCTGGAGGCTACAAGGAGAGCACGGCATAGTCCGTGAGCCTTCGGCGGGCCGGTCTGGCCGCACGACTACTCGAGGTTCGTCTATGGCAAGTCGCTAGAGCCTGTCCCGTAGACGAGCCGGTCCAAGGACTTGAGGCTCATCTGATCCGCTGCCAGTTCCACTTCACCTCCGCTGATCTGGATACTCACCACCCGCTGGTTCCTTCGGAGCTCCCTTCGCCTCTGCGCAGGCAGCACCCGTTGCTCGGGGGATGACTGGACTTCGAGGATTCGGGGAACTCCGATGGGTTGGTTCGATCCAAAGGGTTCAGATGTTGAAACCTCTCTGAAAACGATGGTTCTTGGTTTGAGCTGCGCTGACCCTGGTGCCCACCGGTCGCGCAGTGACCCGGGCACAGCATTGGGATAGCGGACGAGGCAATCAATGATCCCGTGTTCTTCGATGTCTGTCGTCAGTCGCTTGTGTTTGTCGCGCCTCACGCCCACGAGCAGCAGGGACTCGACGAGGACTACTACCACCAGACTGGAAAGGATCCGGGCACCAAGATCGGCATTCGGCAGCAGGATATTTGCAGGCAGCAAAGCCACTATGGGTACCCACCAAATGGCGTGGTCGGAGATGCGCTCCAATTTGCTCTTCGGAGTGCGTGCCGGTGCTTCTGGCGTGACCATGCTTCATTGTTGTCCCGCCGCCTTTGAATTTACTCGGACAAGAGCCAATCGATGCACGGACAAAAGCCTCTTGGTGGAATCAATCACGCTTCTCGTCCATTGGCTCTCCTTCACTTTCCCCTGGGAATGCCGGTTGCGCGGCCGGGGCCCAAACGTGCGTGGGGAAGACAAGCTCGCCGCCGCCCTCGACCGACTGCCCGACAATTCCGGGGCGCTCCGACCCATTGAGTTACAAGGCGCTTGGCCAGGCGATCTGGCTGGGAACGGGAGAGAGTCGGGCACATCGAAGCGAACCACCAGCGGATCGGGAATATCGTTCCGCTCCAAGATGAGCTCGAGCCGGCCGCCGGCCAGTTCCAGGGATCGGATGCGCAGCTTGTCCGGTTCCACCGGAATGTTCATGGAACGGCGAGCGGCCGCGAGCAACTCGTTCGGATCAAGCTGCTGATCGACCATGCTGTATCGTCACATCCGAACATGGAGCGTCGGGGCGGCCGCCGTCCCGGCGCCACACAATGCACTCAGTTGTGGTTAGCCGCGTTCTTCACCCAGTTTGGGCCCGAATTCCCCTTTCCCGTCGTTCACCGTACGTCGTAATGATGCGCACTCCTGAAGCGAGACGCGAAGGGCGGCTTAGCTCCAGCGGAGCGGCCATGGCAAAGCAGCTGTCCGGCTATTCCCGATATGGAAGGTTATTACTTCGCAACGTCAGGTTCCTCCCCGCCGTCCACACCTGCGGTTAACGTGAGAGAAACGCTTTTGCACAACACTGACAGGGACATGATGCGCACTTTGCTCCAACTAACAGCTGGTGCTGTCATACTGCTGGCGCTGGCTGGCTGCAGCAGCGATCCAAAGTCTGGGATAGCTGCCCTCGAAGCTCCGGCAGGTTCGGCTGACACTCTCACCGGAGGTGCCGACGCCCTCGGCATCGCCCCAGACAGCACACGGCTATTGGTGGAAGAGAGCGACTACGCGTTCTATGTCGCAGCGCCGGACAAGCCCGAGAAGGGGAGCGTGTGCCTGGTCATCCAGACCCCGGAACAAACCGCAGCTACTGGATGTGGCAACATTCCCAACTTGCACCCGTTGGAGCTAGGCACCGGTGGCGTAAGCGCGAAGCTCATTGCGGATAAATACGACGCGAGCAAGGAACTGGGCGAAGGCTGGCGACAACTCCACAAGAACCTGCTGGTACGCGGACTGTAGCAATCCCACACCCTTGCCCGGTCAGGACGTCCGCCGTCGTCCTTCGCCGACGTCGTCCTTGGCTGCAGCTTATGGCAGTCGCCGGTCCTCGGGATGCTGCAGGCGAAGCCACTTGTAGCCGAACCCATCGAGGGGCAGGGTGCACGTGCCGTCCTCGGCGATTTTCACGTCCGCGTCGCCCAGCAGGTCCAGCAGCAGAACGTCCCGGAGCTTTTCCGCGGGCCGGTCCTCAGCGGCCAGGTCCAGAGCGACGGTGACCGGATCGGGCGAGAGGTTGTGCAGCAGGACCATGCTGGACTCCTCCCACGTGCAGCGGTGGGCCAGCACGGATTTCTCCGGTTGCTTGAGGATCTCGAAGTGCCCCCAGCCCAGCTCCGGGCACTCGCGGTAGCGCTTGATCAGGGTGGCCATGAAGTTCCACAGTGAATCCGGATCCCGCTTGGCCTGGGCGGCATTGACGAACTGCGGGCCGAAACCCTCGTCGACTATCGGCGAGATCAGCTGTCCCGGCTCCGCGGTGGAGAAGCCCGCGTTCGGGCCGTCCGTCCACTGCATGGGCGTGCGGACGGCCAGGCGGCCTTCCGCATCCAGGTCCTCCCCCATCCCGATCTCCTCACCGTAATACAGCACCGGGGTGCCCGGAAGGGAAAACAGGAGCGAGTACACCATCCTGATTTGGCGAGGATCCCCACCCAGCATCGGGGGCAGCCGGCGCTTGAGGCCGCGGCCGTAAAGCTGCATCTGTTCCTCGGGCCCGAAGGCCGCGAAGACCTCCTGGCGCTCCTCGTCGGTGAGTTTGTCCAGCGTCAGCTCGTCGTGGTTGCGCACGAAGGTAGCCCACTGGTTGTCCGGGTTGATGGCGGGCCTGCCCTTGAGAGCCTTTGCCAACAGGCCCGCGTCGTGCCGGGCGAGCGAGAGGTACATGTTCTGCATGGCAATGAAGTCGAACATCACATTCAGTTCGTCGCCTTCGCTGCCGCCGAAGAAGGTCAGCTGGTCCTGGTACGGCAGGTTGACCTCGCCCAGCAGGATTCCGTCGCCGCGGCGGCGGCTCAGGTAGCGGCGCAGGTCCCGCAGGAACTCGTGCGGATCCGGCAGCCCGGCCCCGTCCTGCCCCATGGTTTCAAGGAAGAACGGCACCGCGTCCACGCGGAAACCGTCAAGGCCCAGCTCCAGCCAGAATCCCATGGCCTTGGCGATGTGGTTCCTGACTTCGGGGTTGGTCACATTTAGGTCCGGCTGATGCTTGTAGAAGCGGTGCAGATACCACTCCCCCGTCGGCTTGTCCTTGGTCCAGATGGACTGCTCCTGGTCCGGGAACACAACCTCCTTGGAGGTGTCCGGCGGCGGATCGGACCGCCACACGTAGTAGTCCCGGTAGGGACTGTCCTTGGACTGGCGCGCGGACTGGAACCATGGATGCTGGTCCGAGGTGTGGTTGACCACCAGGTCCGCGATGACCCGCATGCCGCGGTCCCGGGCCGTGCGGAGGAACTCCACCAGGTCCCCGTGGTCCCCCAGCCGCCGGTCCACGCCGTAGAAGTCCGTGACGTCGTAGCCGTCGTCGCGCTCGGGGGTGGGATAGAAGGGCATCAGCCAGATGCAGGTGACGCCCAGTTCGGCCAGGTAGTCCACGCGCTGGGCCAAACCGGCGAAGTCTCCGACGCCGTCGCCTTCGGAATCGAAGTACGTCTCCACGTCAAGGCAGTAGACGACGGCCGTCTTCCACCACAGGTCGGAAGTGTCGGTAATCCTCACTGGCTTTTCCTCGCTTTCCGTCCGGACGGTCCAGGGCAGTCTGTCAGCGCAGCTTTGGCAGGACCTCGCCGGCGAACGTCTCGATGAAGGGCCGCTGCTCCTGCCCCACGAAATGCAGGTACAGCTCATCGAAGCCCAGGTTTAGGTACTCCTGCAGCCACTCCACATGCTGGCCCGTGCTGGCCGACACGTTGACCGCCTTCCGCAGCTGGTCCTCGCCGACGTGCTCGCTGACGGCGTCGAAGTGGCCGGCCGTGGCCAAGTCCGCGGCCACGTGCGGGGCGAACGTATTGGAGCGCCACTGGTCCAAGCCGATTTCGACGGCGGCGTCCTCCGACGGCGCCCAGGATAGGTGCACCTGCAGCGCGGCTTTCCCGCGGCCGCCATTGTCCCGGTAGGCGGCGAGGACCTTCCTGAGCTGCTCCGGCACCTGATTGACCGTGATCAGCCCGTCTGCCCAGCGCGCGGCGCGGCGGGCGGTCTCCACGCTGATGGCGGGGGCGATCAGTTCAGGCTTGGGCTCCGGGACCTCCCAAATCCGGGCGTGCTCCACGGTGACCAGTCCGCGGTGGGTGACCTCCTCGCCGTCGTGCAGCCGACGGATCACCTCCACGGACTCCTCCAGCCGCTGCTGGCGCACGTCCTTGGAGGGCCAGGCATCGCCCGTGATGTGCTCGTTGGAGTTCTCGCCACTGCCCGGCGCCATCCAGAACCGCCCCGGAAACATGACGGCCAGGGTGGCGGCGGCGTGCGCGATGATGGCCGGATGGTAGCGCTGGCCGGGAGCGGTGACGACGCCGAAGCGCAGCTTTGTGGTGGCCAGCGCCGCACCGAGCCAGGACCAGGCGAAGCCGGAATGTCCCTGACGCGCGGACCACGGCTCGATGTGGTCCGAGCACATGGCGGCGTCGAAACCGGCTTCCTCCGCAAGCTTGACGTCCTGCAGCAGCTGGGCGGGCGAGATCTGTTCGTGGGATGCATGGAATCCGATGACAGGCACCCCTCAATCCTTACCGTGCCCTCATGAGTTGTCGAGGCACGGGGCGGGCTCCGCACTTGGTTCTGCCCACTTCCGCGAGGCGAAGAGCGGGCAGGATTCATGTCCTCCACCGGGCATGCATTCAGACAGACCTTTCAAACCCAAACCATATTGTCGATTAAGTTGTGGGAAGTGCAGCCACCAGACCGCTCCCCGCAACACCGGCAAAGTCGCCTAGGCAAGACCTTCAGACCTTCAGGAGGGTTTCCGCTATCGACCACCGCTTCCGGGACGGGCAACACGGACTCGGCCGACCACTCTCAGAGGGCCAGGCCGCGCAGTTACTCGAATAGTTACGGCGCTGAACTAACCACCGAGGTTCGGACCGAGGTCCAACCGATCGCTGTTCCGGCTGGGAAGGTATCGCGGGGTGTCAGCGTGACCTCCCGTACTCCGATCAGCAGCCCGGTAGCGGGATCGACAATGATGTCCGTCCGGGTTTCATGGACGGAATCCGCGATCCCGATTGCTATGCCTGCCCTGCCGTCAAGGTTCGCTTGCCTGTCTACGACGGTGACTCCGGGAATAAGCGCGGCCGCTTTGTAGAGTGCTGCGCGAAGGTCCGCCGGCACGACCCCAGTTCTCAGAACCGATGCGATGGACCCTAGCGTCTCCGCTTCGGCCCTGTCTGGATTGTCCAGCCGACGAATTGTGTTCAGGAGGGCCTGGGGATCCCGGGGCAGATTCTTCACGCCTTCGTCCAAGGGCATGCCGGCGAGCAGCCGCTGTGCTTCTCCGTAGAAGCTCCCGCCCGGTGCCCGCAGTAGTTCTCCCGTCCTGATGGGGTCATCGGCTTGAGACATCATATATTTGGTCGCCTCTGCCTTGGCATCCTCGCTGAAGAACGTCGTTGGGATACGGGCTTTGCGGTCCCAGATCCATTCGTCCGTGTGGTCAGCGGGAATGTAGAGATGATCAGAGGTCTTATCCAGCCACTCCACCGTACGGCGGTCTCCTCTCGGCTCCCCCAAAACGATTCCCGAGGCGTATACGGCCGTCGTGTCGATTCTCAGGTATTGGCCAGGCCCGACAATAGGGTCGGCCGTGGTGATGGTTGTGGCTGCGGCGGCGTTCAACACTTCGGCTGCCTCGGCGGTTGCCCCGCCGTGTTTGCCAGGAACGATGACGTCGGCAGCCACGAACGCCCCAACGAGCAGGGCGGCAGCTGCAGAGGCGAGGGCAACCCGGCGCGAGATGTTGCGGGGTCTCCGGGCAATGGCCCGGACGGATGACCCGCTTTCGGTGGCGATGTTTTTCATCAGTTTGTTCCGGCCCCGCGCCAGTGTTGCTGGAGTCGCTGAGCCGACTTCGCTACGCATTTCGCGCAGCAGTTGCAATTCGTCCATGATGGTTCCCCGTTTCTTGAAGTTGGTCTAAGCGCAGAGCATCGCGCAGGACATTGCGTGCACGGTTCAAGCGGGAGCGGACGGTCCCTACCGGAACGTCCATCGCATCGGCAATGCCTTCGTACGTCAGGTCAGCCCAGGCATAAAGCAACAGGGTTTCCCGGTCTATCGCCGGCATACGATTCAGGACGAGGGCAATGCGGCCTGTTGCGGCCATAGCGTCGACTTGAGCGGCGATGCGATCGGAGTTGTCTTCCGCCGCTTCGCGAGAGGCGGATTTGGCCAGGACTCTCAGCGTTCGGGCCTCGGCCCGGTGGTGCCGGCGCAGGAGGTTGGTTGCGATGCCAAAAAGCCAGGGCCGCGCATCTTCCCTGCTGTGGTCGAAGGTTTGCATCTGCTCGAACGCGACCAGGAATGTCTCCGACGTGACGTCGTCTGCCACGAAGTCCCCGGCGCGTCTGGCCGCATAGCGGTAAATGACTGAGGCGTGTTTGTCGTACAACTCCCCGAAAGCTGCGGGGCTGTCCCTGGACCGCCTGATGATGTCGCTGTCTGTGCTCACACTATGTATTGCCCGCTGGCCGCTAAAGGGTTCACGGGAGCTTCCTCTTCTTACCGTTATGGGTGAGTTGCGTTATCCACCCGCTGACCATCCGGGAAACGATCAACTTCGGGCCTTCACGTAGCTATGCACGATGAACGTCCATGAGATCGCGTTCAGAGGAGCTACCGTCGCTGACCATAAAAGATCACAGACCCCCCAACCCTAGTTCCCGCAGTCCGGACACTAAGACGCAAAGACTCGTTCCCAGCGCAATAAGGCAAACCAAGCCAAGTTTCAGGGCGATCATCTTCGCTAGATGCATGACGGCCAGAATCTGGCTCCCTGCGCTAGCGAGACCGGGGAGCCAGAGGACAAAACTCAGAGCCAAATAAAAGATAACAAGGGCGATCGGACCGAAATCGTTACTTGTAGCGTCCGGCGACAGGGATACAAGTGTCGCAGTGACCACCGCGAATACTGCAGAGCTCAGGCCTACACCAAAAGATAGGGCAGCAGCCTTTCGATTCCAACGCATCTCCTATCGAGCACGTCGAAGAGCCTGCCGATCCTGAGACTACTGATCAACAGAGTTCTGTTGCGCTGCACGGCACAACTGCTCTTCACGTTCTTCCGGAGAAAGCTCGTTCCATTTCGCTGACTGGGCCTGAATCTGCGCCTCAGGGAAGCCCATCGCCTTCATTTCTTCGGGGGAAATGATCACACTGTTCTCCGCACCGATCATGTTATTCCGGTCCAGTTCCGCGCCGGGACCGTCAGCATAGTCGGCTGAACATTCGATAAAGGGCTCATAGGCACCGGGCTGTGCGTCATCTGCCCAGGTCCGGCCGGGGAGGGTGCTGATGCCAAGGACCAAACCGGCTGCAAGGAATAGGCCCGTAGTCAACAGGACGGAATATTTCTTGACCATTTTGTTCCCCCATGCATCAATTCCGCTTATTCGAGCGGGACGAATCGATTTGCTTCCAGCCTATCCGGTGCCGGATGTGTTGCCTGACATAACCTGCGGGCGGTGTTCAACGACGGGAAACGGAATGAGATGCAGGCCCACCCGAAATGCGTGGAGCTGACGTCAAGCTCCCGCTTTCGATAAACGGCATCCAATGTTGTGCGCCTTGGGAATGCCAACGAAAATCGGAAAGCACTCCGGTGCCCGGCCCTACTTCCTCTGCAAAGCTGCCGTCCTTTTCTCCGTAGTGCAGCCTGGGGAGCCATACGACTTATGGCTGGACGGCGAGTCCACCGGCCCCGGCCCAGTCTCATATCCTTCGGTCGTGATGCTGGACCGGGCCCGTTCGTAGCGGCCTCCGAATGCGTACTGGTCATGGCTATTGGGGACGCCCTAGCTGGGTACCTGCCCTACTCGAAGGGGCGGGGATCGAGCGGGACTATCAGCACCGGCCGGTGCTGATGATGGGCCAGATGAACGGCCACGGAGCCGACGAGAACTTCCTCGAGGGCGTGGATGACGCCCGGTTCGCGCGTTCCCACCACGATCATGGATGCGCCGATCGATTCTGCAGCATCAGACAAGGCGCGCGCGGGTTCGCCAGCCAAGGTCCGGAATGACCAATCCACCCGGCAGTCTGTCAGAGCCTCGGACAGATAAGCCTGCATCTCTTCGGCGGTCTGTTCCACGTAGCTGAAGTCACCGTCGGAGTCGATAGGCAACAGAACCCGGGACCCATCCGGCAAGGTCTCCTCATAGGTGGAGACGTCTACGTGCACGCATACCAAATCCACTCCAAGGCCGGCCGCCAGGACGGCTGCCCGCTGCACCACGGCCGCTAGTTGCCCCGGTATCACTCCTACTAAGACGGGGCCAGTAACAGGCTGGGGCGCGTCTGACCTATCCACCACAGTCCTCCCCGTCTCCGGCGCACGCACGGCTTGAACCTTCCCGCCGACTGCCGGTGCCCCTGAGTGCACCTCGTTAGAACGCCGAAAATCGACGTATTGGGCCGAGGCGCTGAGTCGCTGCGGGAACAGGAAGCGGAGACAGGCCAAGGCCACCCTACGGTATGTGGGCAGCAAACGGTATGCGGAAGGAGAGATGAAACTCGGGAATCTTGGAGCCTCTGACATGGTTCACCTACCTTTCTCGAAAGGTAGGAACCATCAGCCACACGGCGGTTCGAGCTACGAGCTCCGGCGGGATCCATCACCGTGCTTAAATTCTATCGCCGTTCTGCATGTGGTGGTCCTGAGACGGAAGGAGTATTTCCTCGTGCGGGCGTGAGCCGGAGCTGTGGTCTTGGAACTTCCCCCGGTGCATCTGAGGGGCAAGGCAGTCACATGCCCTTGTCCGAAGTGACCACCAGTAAGCCGATGCCGACCGAGACATAGAGAGTGAACAGGGCGCTCAGGGTCAAGGGCAGCCAGTACCATTTGGAGCGTGGGAGACTGACGATTGACCAGATCAGGACGGCGAGGGTGGCCGGTATCGACCAGAAGTTCTGGTGGAAGAACAGCCACAGGGATACCGCGACTACTGCAGTCGCCGCCAGCGGCCACAAGCTGACCTGCCTGCGCCGTACGTCCGGGTCTGCGACGGGTTCTCCTTCGCTTTCCCCTCGGAATGCCGGCAGCGAGGCCGCGGGCCGTAGAGGATTAGGCCGTTCAGCCCAGGTGCGGCGTCGGCGGCCCGACCACCACGGCGATGACGCCCAGTCCGGTGTGCGCCGCCAGGACCGACGGCACCGGGGTGACCAGGACGTCGTCGCTGAGGTGCTGCTGCAGGGTTTCTGCCATCGCCCGGCTCTCCGATTCGTTGCCGAAGTAGTGCACCGAGACCCGTGGTTCGTAGTCCAGTTCCTCGATCCGGCGCACCACCAGCTGCTGCAACCTGGCCTGAGCGCGCGCGGCGGTCCGCACTTTTTCCAGCGGGATGACCGCGCCGTCGCGGATGCCGAGCAGCGGCTTGATGGACAGCAGCGACCCCAGCACGCCGGAGGCAGCGGAAATCCGACCGCCGCGGCGCAACTGATCCAGGCTGGGCACGTAGAAGTAGACGTCGGAGCAGACCGCGGCGGCCTTGGCTCGCTCGGCCACGGTTTGCCGGTCGAAGCCGCTCTGCGCCGCGATCACCGCGTCGATGACGGCGAAGCCCTGGCCCAGCGCGGCGCTACGCGTGTCCACCACTTCCACGGGAACGCCGACGCCGTCGGCGGCCAGGCCTGCGGCCTCGATGGTGCCGGAGAGCTCGGCCGAGAGGTGGATGGAGACGATCGCTTCGAAGCCCAGCTCCTCGAGCTCACGGTATGTCCGTTCCAAAAGCCCCGGCGACGGGCGCGAGGTCTTGATGTCACGCCCCTCGGCGAGGCCGACCGCGAGGGCGGAAGCGACGTCGTCGACCCCTTCCCCGTAGATCTGGCCGGAGATCATGACCGGCATCGGCACCACCCGCAACCAGTCTGCGGTATCCGGCTGGTTGACCCAGTCCGCGGGCAGTGACGCCGCCGAATCAGTCACGACGGCGACGCGATGGCGCGGCGGCTGGCCCGGCCGGGCAGGCGGCTGCTGGTGCAGCAGTCGCTTGGACCGCTGCACCAGTTGCTCGAGCCAGTTCATGGGCTGCCTGCCTGATCAGGCCGGAACGATGTTGACCAGCTTCGGTGCGCGCACAATCACCTTGCGCACCTCGCGGCCTTCGAGCGTGCGGATGACCTGCGGTGAGGCCAGCGCGAGCTTCTCCAGCTCGTCCTCGCTGACGTCCGCCGCCACCTCCAGCCGGTCGCGCACCTTGCCGGCAACCTGTACCACGGCGGTAACCGTGTCCTGCACCAGCAGCGACTCGTCCACGGCCGGCCAGGCGGCCTTCACCACCGACGGTTCGTGGCCCAGCTGGGCCCACAGGTCTTCCGCCGTGTAGGGGGCGAACAGGCTCAGGATGATGGCCACCGCCTCGGTGGCTTCGCGCACCGCCGGATCGGCGGCGCCGGGTCCGGCGTCGATGGCCTTGCGGGTCGCATTGACCAGTTCCATCAGCTTGGCGATGACCACGTTGAACTTGCCGGCGTCCAGCAGGTCCGCCGCGTCGGCGACGGTGCGGTGGATGACCGAGCGCAGGGCGCGGTCGCCGCCGTCGTACTCCGTGCCCGGCGCCGAGGCGACGTCCTGGCCCAGCCGCCAGGCACGGGCCAGGAACTTGGCCGAGCCGGACGGAGATACGTCGGCCCAGTCCACGTCGTCCTCGGGCGGCGAGGCAAAGATCATGGTCAGCCGGACCGCGTCCACACCGTACTTGTCCAGCTGCTCGCTCAGGTCCACGCCGTTGCCCAGCGACTTGCTCATCGCCTTGCCGCCGTTGAGCACCTGGCCCTGGTTCAGCAGCGCACGGAACGGCTCGTCGAAATCGATCAGGTCCATGTCCTTGAGCACCTTGGTGAAGAACCGGCTGTAGAGCAGGTGCAGGATCGCGTGCTCCACGCCGCCCACGTACTGGTCCACCGGCAGCCAGCGCGCCGCGGCTTCCTTCTCGAACGGGCCCTCGGTGTAGTCGGGAGAGGCAAAGCGCAGGTAGTACCAGGACGAATCCACGAAGGTATCCATGGTGTCCGTATCGCGCCGCGCGGCCTTGCCGCAGTTAGGGCAGTCCGTGTTGACCCAGTCCGCGGCTGCGGCCAGCGGGGAGGTGCCCTTCGGCGACAGCGCCTCGCCGCGCAGGTCGTCGGGCAGCCGCACCGGCAGCTGGTCGTCGGGAACGGGCACTTCGCCGCACTCCTCGCAATGGACGATCGGGATCGGCGCGCCCCAGAACCGCTGGCGGGAGAGCAGCCAGTCGCGCAGCCGGAAGTTCACGGTCTTCTCGCCGGTGCCGGCGGCCTCCACCAGTTCGATGGCGCGGGCGATGGCCTCTGTCTTGGGCAGGCCGTCCAGCTCGCCGGAGTTGATCAGCGTGCCTTCACCGCTGGTGGCAACGCCGGTCACGGCCGGGTCTTCTTCACCGGTATCGACGACGGCGCGCACCGGCAGGTCGAAGGCCTGGGCGAAGTCCAAATCTCGCTGGTCGTGCGCCGGGACGGCCATGATCGCGCCGGTGCCGTAGTCGGCCAGCACGTAGTCCGCGGCCCAGACCGGCAGCTTTTCGCCGTTCAGCGGGTTGACCGCGTAACGGCCCAGGAAAACGCCGGTTTTCTCGCGTTCGGTGGACTGGCGTTCAATGTCCGAGAGCGCCTTGATCTTTTCGCGGTAGTCCATCAGCGCATCGTGCTGCTCCGGCGTGACCAGATCCAGGGCCAGGTGGGCGTCGGCGGCCACCACAAAGAAGGTGGCGCCGTGCAGGGTGTCCGGCCGGGTGGTGAAGACGGTGACGTCCTGCGCCGGGCGTCCGGCGGCTTCCTCGACGGTGAAGCGGACGTGTGCGCCTTCGGACCGGCCGATCCAGTTGCGCTGCATGGCCAGCACGCGCTCCGGCCAATGGCCTTTGAGCTCGTCCATGTCGTCCAGCAGTCGGTCGGCGTACTCGGTGATCTTGAAGTACCACTGGTTCAGGCTCTTCTTGGTCACCGGGGTGCCGCAACGCTCACACGCCCCGTTGACCACCTGTTCGTTGGCCAACACGGTCAGGTCCTTCGGGCACCAGTTGACCGGGGAATTCTTCCGGTAGGCCAGGCCGCGCTCGTAGAACCGCAGGAACAGCCATTGGGTCCAGCGGTAGTACCCGGGATCCGAGGTGTGCAGCCGGCGGGACCAGTCGGCGCTGATGGCGTAGCGTTTGAAGGAGGCCGCCTGGGTATCGATATTGGCGTAGGTCCACTCGCTGGGGTGGGCGTTGCGCTTGATCGCGGCGTTCTCGGCCGGCAGGCCGAAGGAGTCCCAGCCGATCGGGTGCAGGACGTCGTAGCCCTTCAGCCGCCAGTAGCGGGCCACCACATCGCCCATGGCGAAGGCCTCGGCATGGCCCATGTGCAGGTCGCCCGAGGGGTAGGGGAACATGTCCAGCACGTAGCGGCGCTCGCGCGACCCGTCGTCGGCGGGTGCGAAGACATCAAGTTCCTCCCACACGGCCGGCCATTTGGCCTCCATGGCGGAGAAACTGTACTCGTGCTGTTCCGTACCCGGCTGCGTACTCACTGTGCTTGCCTCGTCCTCTTGTCTGTACTGCGCACTGGCCTGACTCCCCTAGACACACAAAAGCCCCTCAACATCGGAGGGGCGGGCCGCTGAAGCAGGGCTTGGGACCCCGCGGCAGCGGCTAGCTAAGGAGCAGTGCGAACATGGCACCACTTTACCGTACGTTCACAGCACATCGTCGTCGATCCAGTCAAAGGTCCGGGTGACCGCCTTCTTCCACAAACGCAGCTTGCGCTCCCGCTCCTCCGCGGGCATCTGCGGCTCGAACACCTTGTCCTGCGCCCAGTTCCCAGCCAGCTGCCCCGTTCCTTCCCAGAACCCGACGGCGAGGCCCGCGGCGTAGGCCGCGCCCAAGGCGGTGGTCTCGGTGACCCGCGGCCGCATCACCGGCACGCCGAGGATGTCCGCCTGGAACTGCATCAGGGCGTCGTTGGCGACCATCCCGCCGTCGACCTTGAGGCTTGTCAGCGGCACCGCGGCATCGGCGTTGATGGCATCCAGCACCTCCCGGGTCTGGAATGCCGTGGCTTCCAGCGCTGCGCGGGCGATATGCGCCTTGGTGACAAACCGGGTCAGGCCCACCAGCGCGCCGCGGGCATCCTGCCGCCAGTAGGGCGCGAAAAGTCCGGAGAACGCGGGCACAAAGTAGCAGCCGCCGGTATCTTTCACGGTGCCGGCCA
The DNA here is from genome assembly GCF_059091905.1 of Arthrobacter sp. Dra40. Classification (NCBI taxonomy): domain Bacteria; kingdom Bacillati; phylum Actinomycetota; class Actinomycetes; order Micrococcales; family Micrococcaceae; genus Arthrobacter; species Arthrobacter sp. Dra40. The sequence goes on along the minus strand of NZ_JBNHHB010000021.1, from coordinate 16,703 downwards.
GCTGCTCGGCCTCCTGCGCGGACGCGACTATGCCGAGGTTGTCCCGCAGCCACTGGATCAGGGAGCCGGCGACGGCGATGGAACCCTCAAGCACATACTGCGGTGCCGACGTTCCCAGCTGGTACCCGACGCTGGTCAGCAGTCCGTGCGAGGACCGGGCGATCTCCCCGCCGGTGTTGACCAGCACGAAGCACCCGGTGCCGTACGTGTTCTTCGCCTCGCCGGGCTTGAACGCGGCCTGCCCGAACGTGGCCGCCTGCTGATCGCCGAGGATCCCCGCCACCGGAACATGGCGGAGCAGCTGGGATCCGTGGACCTCCGCATAGACCTCCGAGGAGGATCGGATCTGCGGCAGCATCGCCTTCGGGATGCCGAAGACCTTGAGGATCTCTTCGTCCCACTGCAGCGTGCGCAGGTCCATGAACAAGGTGCGGGAGGCGTTGGTGACGTCGGTCGCGTGCGTGCCGCCGTCCGGCCCGCCGGTCAGGTTCCAGAGCACCCAGCTGTCGGTGGTGCCGAACAGCAGTTCGCCCGCCTCGGCCCGTTCGCGGGCGCCGTCGACGTTGCGCAGGATCCAGGCCAGCTTGGTGCCGGCGAAGTAGGGCGAGAGCGGCAGGCCGGTCTGCTCGCGGAAGCGGTCGGCACCGCCGTCGGCGGCCAATTCATCGCAAATCTGCTGCGTGCGCACGTCCTGCCAGACAATGGCGTTGTACACCGGCTTGCCCGTGCTCTTCTCCCACACCACCGTGGTTTCGCGCTGGTTGGTGATGCCGACGGCGGCGATGTCGTGCCGGGTCAGACTGGCCCGGGAGAGCGCCGTGCCCACTACTTCGCGGGTGTTGCCCCAGATCTCCAGCGGGTCGTGTTCCACCCAGCCCGGCTGCGGGAAAATCTGCCGGTGCTCCCGCTGGCCGGTGGAGACCGGGGTACCGCTGTGGTCGAAAATGATCGCGCGCGTGGAGGTGGTGCCCTGGTCGATCGCCAGCACGTACTCCGCCATCTAAGCCCCTCCACGGTTTGTCCGGGCAACTGTGCCCGGCTGGTGTTGAACCTAACCGGCGGCACACGGCAGCGTCAATTGCGCATCGCCGCGGGCGCGGGCCGTTCCTACGCGCCGACAAGGCCGGGCTGCGCCTTGCCGCGCCGTCGTATCGGTAAAGTCGAAGGCATGGAATCTGCGGGAAGCCGGACGTGACCACCGTGGCTGGACGCGCTCTCCGGCGCGAGATGCTGCTAGACGGCGCCCGGGTGCGTTATTGGGAGTATCCCGGGCACGACGACGGCGCGCCCACCCTCCTGATGATCCACGGCTTCCGCGGTGATCACCATGGGCTGGAACTGGTGGTTGACCAACTGCCCGGCTACCGCGTGATCGCCCCGGACCTGCCCGGCTTCGGCGAATCCGAACCGCTGGCGTCCGGCAGCCACGACATCGCTGGCTACACCCGGTTCCTGCACAGCCTGGCCGGCGGGCTGGAACTGGGCCCGCAGACCTACATCCTGGGGCACTCATTCGGGTCCATCGTGGTCAGCCACTATCTGGCGGCGCATCCGGGCAGCTTCCGGGCCGCCATCCTGGTCAACCCGATCAGTGAACCCGCGCTGCAGGGACCGAAGGCCATCGCCTCCCGGCTTGCCGGGTTCTACTACTTGGCCGGCGCCAAGCTGCCCGAGCGGCTGGGCCTGGGACTGCTGCGCAACCGGGTCATCGTCCGGGCGATGAGCATCATGATGGCCAAGACCCGGGATCCGCGGTTGCGCTCCTACATCCATGCCCAGCACGACGCCTACTTCAGCGCCTTCGCAAACCGGCGCGTGGTCTTGGAAGCGTTCCGCGCCTCCATCTCCGCCGACGTCGCCCAGGTGGCCGGCCGGCTGGATCTGCCGGTGCTCCTGATCGCCGGGGAACGCGACGACATCGGTTCCGTGCCCAGCCAGCGCAAGCTTGCCGCGGCCATCCCGGGCGCCCGGCTGGAAGTGATCCCCGCCGTCGGGCATTTGATCCACTACGAAACCCCGGCCCCGGCCGCCGCGTACATCCGGGACTTCATCGACGGAATGAGTGCATGAAACTCCTGATTGACGCCCGGTTCACCCGCACCGATCAACTGGACGGCATCAGCCGCTACGGCGCGAGCCTGATCGAAGCCACCGCCCGGCTGGCCGACGTGGGCATGCTCATCAACGACGAGCGCCAGCTGCAGTTTTTGCCGGACGTGCCGTGGACCAAGATCAACAGTCCGCTCTCCCCCGCCGAGCTCTTTGTGGCACGCCGCGTCAACAAGCTGGGCGCCGACGTCGTGGTCTGTCCCATGCAGACCATGGGCAGTTTTGGCCGCAACTACGGCCTCATCCTGACCCTGCACGACCTGATCTACTACTCGCACCCCAAGCCTCCCGGATTCCTGCCCAAGCCGGTGCAGTTGCTCTGGCGGCTCTACCACAAGGCCTACTGGCCGCAGCGCCTGCTGCTGAACCGCGCCGACACCGTGGCCACCATCAGCCACACCACGCAGTCACTGATGGAGCGGCACCGGCTCACCCGCAAGCCCATCCGGATCGTCTCCAACGCCGCCCAGCCGCACGGGGCGCCGCGCGATCCCGCCGGCGGCCGCGACAAGACCCTGCTCTACATGGGCTCGTTCATGCCGTACAAGAACGTGGAAACCATCATCGACGGCATGGCTTTGCTGCCGGACTACCAGCTCCACCTGCTCAGCCCCATCCGCCCGGAACGGCAGGCAGAGCTGGAAGCCCGTGCCGCGGATGCGCGCCGCTTGGTCTTCCACAACGGAATTTCGGACGCCGGCTATCAGCAACTGCTCCAGCGCACCACCGCCCTGGTCACGCTCTCCCGCGACGAAGGCTTCGGCCTGCCGCTGATCGAGGCAATGGCCGCCGGGACCCCGGTGATCGCCAGCGACATCCCCATCTTCCGCGAGGTAGGCGGCGCCGCGGTCACGCTGGTGGATCCGGACCAACCGGCCGACTTCGCCGCCGCGGTGGCAGCATTGGACCAGCCTGGCGCCTTCCGCGCTGCCTCCGAAGCCAGCATCGCGCGGGCTGCCGCGTACGACTGGGACGAATCGGCCAAGCAGTTGGTGGCCGCCGCCGAGGAAGTCATGGAGCGCCGGCGCCGGATGCGGTAGCCGCCCTGAATCGATAGCCGGAACCTGGCCGCCGAGCCTACCGCGAGCTAACGGCTCGCCTCCCCTTCGAACACAGCGTTGCACGCTCAGAACGGTGGCGGTGTGAGGTCCGTGGCGCTTCCGTTGTGGGTGGCATGCGGCGTGGGCGGATAGGCGGCTTGGTGCCTGCGCCACGCGACCTTGAGCTGTTCGTTAACCTCGGTGATTTCACGGCGTTCGAGGATGTCGGCGAGCTCCCCCGGCGGTGTGACCGCTAACGGTTCCGCCGTGGTGGAGTAGGTGATCCCCGCCGCGGTGGTCCAGTCGATGGTGCCAGGGATCGGCTGGCCGACCTTCGCGTAGCCAGCGGTCTTCAGTGCATGGTGAACCTTGCAGAAGCAACACATGCAGTCGACATCAGTCTTCCCGCCCTTCGAATACGCGTGGACATGATCGATTTCGCAGTGTTCGGCCGGCCGGTTGCAGCCGCCCCTGCACGTCCGGTCCCGGGTGCGCAGGAACCGTCGCTGCGCCTTGGTGGGCCGGTACTGTTTGCGGTCGAGTGCGAGCACGGCACCGTTGATCGGATCGGTCAGAATTCGTGTCAAGGACGTCGCATCACCGACCAGCCGGCGGGCTACATCCGGGGCAATGGGACCGTACCCCTCGAGTTCGGCTGGCTCCTCACCGATCCCCAGCAGCGTCAGCGCCGGTACGGTGATGCTGGCATGCGAGCCGATCCTCGGTCCCGGCCTGCCCATCCGCGGCCCCGGTGAAATGCCGGTCAGCAGCAGGTCGGCGAGAACGTCCGCGCGCAACTGGGTGAGCGTGCGTGACTCCTCAGCGCACTGCAACGCAATGGCGGTGGATTGGATCCGGTTGAACGCCGCGACCGCTTCCTCGGCCGGCAGGTACGCATTAAGCCAGGCCATGCCGTCCTCGTCCGGATGCAGTTCAATCCGCCGGTCCCGGCGCGCCTTGGCGTGGCGGACGGAGATCGATTCGGGGTGTTCACGTTCGCGCCGGGTCCGGGCCCGCGCGGCGAACTTGGACCGGGTCATCGCGTCCTCGGTAGCGGCCGGCAGCATCACTGCTTCGAAGCCGGCGCGGGCGTCTTCGGGCAGCGATCCGGCCTGGTCGACCAGGGCTTCGGCGATCCCGGCGCTGGTGTCCCCGGCGGACAGGGCGGCCAGCGTGTTCCGGAAGGTGCCGTGCAGCTTCAGGGCCATCGCGATCTTTTCCTGCGCCGTCCTTCGCGCCAGCCGCAGCGCGCGGGCGGCTTCGTCCACCACCGAGGACTCCGCGTCATGGCCGTTTGGACGGCGCCCTTCCGGTTCGTACGGAGTGGCCCGAGCATCTTCCTGCCCATCCAGTGCCTGCTGATAGAGGGTGTTGAGCAGGCTGAACTTGTGCGCTTCCAGCCACGCCAGCACCCGTCCGGTCTGGACCAGCGCGCACGCAGCTTCCTCGTAAACCATCAAGGCAGGCTCCTGCCGGCCCACGACGTCCAGCAGTTCCCGGCCGGACAACCGCAACCCGGCACCCGTTCCGCCCGTGCCGGCGACTGTCGCGGCATCGGAGGGAAGACCGGCACCGCCGGCCGAACCGAGCGAGTTAGCCGAATCGCGGGAGCCGATCACTCCGTGTAAGTCCGCCTCGGCGGGCCGGCCGCAGGACTCGTCGTCGAAGAACTCCCTCGGCAACAACCCGTTCAGCGGGTCCACGCACGGCTCGTCCAGCCAGGCTGCCAATGACGCCTCCAGCTCCGCCCAGTACGCATCCGCTTCGGGAGAATCATCCCATCGGCCTGAGACCCAGTCAGGATCCGGATCAACCGGGATCCCGTCGTCATCAACCTCTTGCACCGCGGCATAACGGCGTCCCCGCTGAATCACTTGCGCCCCCGCAACCCCACCGGCAGGTTCAGTCTGCGAGTGATCAGCCAGCGACTGACCGGAGGCCTCCGGCACCTGCGGCTCGAACGGCACACTGCCTCCGCCGGAGGTCTCCGGCTCGTCGGGCTCGAGTGGTGCGGGTGCCATGCTTCAATTTTACTAGTATGTGCTTTCGAACACAATAGGTATAAGATAGGTAGTACGTTCGAAAACGGCTAGAGGATGGCAACAAAGGGGGTGGAGCTCCACAGCCTCAGAGCAGATCGATACCGTCGCACCGGACCTGCACCGGGTCCGGGACGCGCTTCGCCGCCAGTGCCGCCTTGCGGTGTCGCAGCGCCGCAGTAACTGCAGGCCCGTCCTGATAGCTGAAGAACAGCAGGAGACGGTGCTCACCGCTCTCCCCCGGCCGTGCCTGAAATTCACGAGACTCAAGCTCAACCGGGCCGACACTGCGCAGGCTGCCGCCGAGTTCGAAGTCCGCCATAAAGGCTTCAATCCCGGACGCCTTGCCGGTCAGGGCCGCAATCCGTACCGCCGGCGGCAACTGGAGCTCGCGCCGCAGCTGCATTTCCCTGGCTGCCGCGCCCGCCGGGTCCCAGCGGACCAGCGGGGCAACCACTGCCTCTTGGTCGGCGGTGACCACCACCAGACCGCCTTCTGAAGAAGGTTTCACCATAGAGGCAGCACGAAACCATCGGCGCAGCACATCTTCCGGCGTGCGCAGGGACTCTCTGCTGAGCATGGCGTTTCCGTCCAGCAGCAGGGCCGCAGCATAGCCTTCGGGCGCCACCGGCTCGGCGCCCGGGGTAGCAACCACCAGGGCCTTCCTCGACTCCACCACGGACTTGATGTGGTCCCCTGAGGAGGACACGACCGTGGCACCGGGGAAAGCGCGCCCAAGTTCCTCGGCCGTCCGCAGTGCACCCGCCACCGAGGCGCGGAGCCGGTGCGACCCGCATTCGGGGCAGGCGTAGTTCGTGGCGAGCCGGCCGCACCAACGGCAGGCGGGGGTGGCGGTGCGGCCCGCTTGCGCCAATGGACCGTTGCAGTCAGTGCACCGTGCGGGTGTGCGGCAGTCTTGGCAGGACAGCGCCGGCGAGAAACCGGTCCGCGCCACCTGCACCAGCACGGGCCCGTGTTCCAGCCCTTCTTGAGCCGCCCGCCACGCGGCATGCGGCAACCGTGCATGCCGCAGCATCGGGTCGCGTTCCTGCTGGAACGAGTCAGCGGTATTGAGGATGCGTGGCGTCGCTTTCCGCAGGAACGGCCGCGAGGGCGTGAGCGCCAATGCCCAGCCGCTCTCGACCAGCCGCTCAGCCTCGCCGCTGCGCGAGACACCGGCGAACAGTGCCGCGCAGCCGCTTTGCGCCGACCGCAGCAGCAGCACTTCGCGGGCATGCTGGTAAGGCGAACGCTGCTCGAGGAGGAGGTCGTCGCCGTCGTCCCACAGGGCGACCAGGCCAAGATCCTGCACCGGCGCATAGGCGGCCGAGCGCGTCCCGACCGCCACGGACACTTCGCCGTGCAGCAGCCGCAGGTAGTTGCGGTAGCGCGGCGTGGGACCGTCCTCGGCGGTCAGCCGCACGTACTGGTCGGCGCCCAGCACCTGCTGCAGCTCTGCTTCCAGGCTGGCCAGGTCCTTCGCGTCGGGAACCACGACGACGGCGCCGCGCCCGCTCTGCCGAACGCTGGCGACGGCGTGGGCTACTTGGGCGGCCCAAGACGCACGGCCGTAGGATTTGTGGCTGGCCAAGACTGCACGCGGCGCGGCGCCTGCGGCCAACTGGGCCAGGAAAGCCCCGGCGCCCGCGTAGCCGGCATAGGCGTCGGCGGCACCCGGTGACGGCTCGGTCAGCCGCGTGCCATCGGCTGGAGACGTATCCGGTGCAATCTGCTCTGCTTCCCGGGCGGCGAATTCCTTGTCCACTTTTGCGACGCGGGCAGGGATGGCAGCGCGCAGCACGTCGCTGACGTTGCCGGCGTAGCGCTCCGCCACTGCGGTGGCCAACTGGAGCAACTCGTCAGTCAGGACCGGCTGCGCGGACACCACCTTGGCCAAGGGTGCCAGCTTGACGCCTTCCGGCGCCTCAGAGGTCCGGCGGGTAATGAAGCCGCTCATCTCCTGGCCGCCGAATCGGGCCTTGACCCGGGCGCCGGGAACTGCCTCGGCGTCGAGTGTCTCGGGCACCAGGTAATCGAAGATGCGGTCGAGATGCGGCAGCGAGGTTTCGATCAGCACCTGGGCCACCGGGTTGATGGCGGCCGCCGGCGAGGTGCCGGGAGCCTTCTTCGGAGCGCCGAAGCCCTGCAGCAGGCTCAGCTGGTGCGGATCAGAGCCCATCGGGCTCAGGCGTTGAAGTAGCTGCGCAGTGCGTCGGCGCGGTCGGTCCGCTCCCAGGTGAACTCGGGAATTTCGCGGCCGAAGTGGCCGTGCGCTGCCGTCTGCTTGTAGATGGGCCGCTTGAGCTGCAGGTCGCTGATGATGCCCAGCGGGCGCAGGTCGAACACCTCGTTGATGGCTTGGCCGATACGGGCCGGGTCCACCGTCTCGGTCCCGAAGGTCTCCACGTAGATGCCGACCGGGCGGGCCATGCCAATGGCGTATGCAATCTGGATCTCCGCGCGGCGTGCCAGGCCGGCGGCCACCACGTTCTTGGCTACCCAGCGCATGGCGTAGGCAGCCGAGCGGTCCACCTTAGACGGGTCCTTGCCGGAGAAGGCGCCGCCGCCGTGGCGGGCCATGCCGCCGTAGGTGTCCACGATGATCTTGCGTCCGGTCAGTCCGGCGTCGCCCACCGGTCCGCCGATCACGAAGTCGCCGCCCGGGTTGAGGATGTAGCGAACGTCGGTGGCGTCCAGCGAACTGGCCGCGAGCACGGGCTCGATCACGTGCGAGGCCAGGTCGGCACGCAGGTGGCCCAGGTCCACGCCGGCTTCGTGCTGGCTCGAGATGACCACGGAGTTCACGGAGATGGGCTTGTCGCCGTCGTAGCCCACCGTCACCTGCGTCTTGCCGTCCGGCCGCAGGTACGGCAGGGTCCCGTCCTTGCGGACCTCGGTCAACCGCTCGGATAGCCGGTGCGCCAGCCAGATAGGGGCGGGCATCAGCACGTCGGTCTCGTCGCTGGCATAGCCGAACATGATGCCCTGGTCGCCGGCGCCCTGGGCGTCCCGCTCGTCCAGTCCGGTGCCCTCGCGGACTTCCAAGGAGTTGAAGACACCGGACGCGATCTCCGGCGACTGCTGGCCGATGGAGACGGAGACGCCGCAGCGGGCGCCGTCGAACCCCTTGTCCGAGGAGTTGTAACCGATCTCAAGGATGGTATCCCGGACAATCTGCGGAATCTCCACGTAGCCCTGCGTGGTGACCTCGCCGGCCACATGAACCAGGCCGGTGGTCGTCAGCGTCTCCACGGCCACCCGGGAGTCCGGATCCACGCTCAGCAGGGCGTCGAGGATGGCGTCGGAAATCTGGTCGCAGATCTTATCCGGATGGCCTTCAGTCACGGACTCGGACGTGAAGAGCCGCAGATTGCTGTCAGAAGAAGTCACAGACATACCTTACTTGCTGGCGGGGACCGCCATGGAACCGTCGACACGACGCCGCGGCGCCGGTCATGAAGCGAAACAGGGGGACATATGGGGCACGGAGGCCGGAGATTCCGTGGGCAGCGTCGTTGCACAAGGCAGCGTTGCGAGGTCAATGACCGCTGCAGCGCCGGAGCAGCCCGCGCCTTGGCGCGGCCGCCGCCGGGAGGCGTTCAGCCGGAGAGTTCGGCGACGATGCGCGTGATCACCGTGGCGGCGGCGCTGTCCTTGCTGCCGCGGTGCGACTGCGGTTGAGCTCCGCTGCGTGCCAGCACCGTGATCTCGGTGTCGTCCTGGCCGAACACCAGGTCGCGGCCCACGCGGTTGAGCACCAGCAGGTCACAGCCCTTGCGTTCGAGCTTGCTGCGCGCGTAGTCCAGCACGTCCCCGCGGTCGTCGCCGGTCTCCGCCGCGAAGCCGACAATCAGCGGCATGCTGTCAGACCCGCGCTGCTGCACGACCTCCACCAGAATGTCAGGATTGCGCACCAGCGTGATGACCGGGTCAGCGGCATCGTCACGCTTCTTGATCTTGCTGTCGGTCACTTCGGCCGGGCGGAAATCAGCCACTGCCGCGGCCATGATCACGACGTCGGAGCGCGCCGCCGCTTCGAGCGTCGCCTCGCGGAGGTCAAGGGCGGTTTCCACCGAGCTGGATTTGATCCCGTCGGGGATGGCAACTTCGATGTGGGCGGCAATCAGCTCCACCTCGGCACCGGCGGCCGCGGCGGCACGGGCCAGGGCGATGCCCTGTTTGCCGGAGGACCGGTTGCCCAGAAAACGCACGGGGTCCAGCGGCTCGCGGGTGCCACCGGCGGTGATGAGCACGCGCTTGCCGGCCAGCGGGCCCGGTTCCGAAGCAACGGTTCCCGGCACCGATGTTTCAGCCGTAGAACTTCCCGGCACAGAGGTTCCCGGCGCCGCCGAGCCAGGCACCGTCGTCGGGCGCTGTTGTAGGCTTCCGTCGGCCAGTCCGCCGGTGATGAAATCGTAAATCTCCGCCGGTTCGGGCAACCGGCCGGGGCCGGTGTCCTTGCCGGTCAGCCGGCCAACAACCGGATCCATCACGGTGCTGCCGCGGCCGCGCAGGGTGGCCACATTCGCCACGGTGGCCGGGTGCTGCCACATTTCGGTGTGCATGGCCGGCACGAAGACCACCGGCGCGGTGGCCACCAGCAGCGTGTTGGTCAGCAGGTCGCCGGCCAAGCCGGCCGCGGCGCGGGCCAGCAGGTCCGCGGTCGCGGGGCAGACCACCACCAGGTCGGCCTCCTGGCCGAGCCGGACGTGGTTCACCGATTCCACGTCGTCGAAAACGCTGTTAGTCACCGGGTTGCCGGAGAGGGCCTCCCATGTGGCGCGGCCAACAAACTTCTCGGCGGCGTCAGTCGGGATGACGGTGACCTGGTGGCCGGCTTCCTTAAACAGCCGGAGCAGGGATGCCGATTTGTAGGCGGCGATACCGCCGCCTACGCCCAAAATGATCCGCATGCCTGCCCCGGTGTTAGACGCTGTAGGAAGTTACTCTGCGACCGTTTCGACGGGCTTGCTGACCAGCAGGCCCTCGTTAATTTCGCGCAGGGCGATGGACAGCGGCTTCTCGTTCAGCTTGGTGTCCACCAGCGGGCCAACGTACTCGAACAGGCCTTCGTGCAGCTGCGAGTAGTAGGCGTTGATCTGGCGGGCACGCTTGGCACCGTAAATCACCAGCGCGTACTTCGAATCCGCTGCTTCCAGCAGGGAGTCGATCGGCGGGTTGATGATGCCTTCGAGGTTGGTCGACACAAAATCTCCAATTTGTTCCGGGACAATTCTTCCAAGACCTGCTCAGCGCGGGTGCGGAAGAAGTCCCATCAGTGAAACGAGCTCGTCTGCCGCCCGCTGGACATCGTCGTTAACGACGGTGAAATCGAACTCGGGCTCGGCAGCAAGTTCTAGTTTAGCGGTTTCCAGCCGTTGCTGCTGTTCCTCGGCTGTTTCGGTGCCGCGGCCCACCAACCGGCGGACCATTTCGTCCCAGCTGGGCGGGGCCAGGAACACGAAGGTGGCCTCCGGCATGGACTCCTTGACCTGCCGGGCACCCTGCAGATCGATTTCCAGCAGCACAGACTTCCCGTCGGCCATGGCGCTCTCCACCGTGCGGCGCAGCGTGCCGTAGCGGTTCCGCCCGTGGACCACGGCCCACTCCAGCATGTCGCCGGTGGCTACCAGCCGGTCGAACTCTTCGGCGCCGACGAAATAGTAGTGGACACCGTCCTGTTCGCCGGGGCGCGGTTCACGGGTGGTGGCGGAGACGGAGAGCCAGACTTCCGGGTAGTTGTCGCGGATATAGGTGGAAACGGTGCCCTTGCCGACGGCGGTGGGGCCGGCGAGAACGGTCAGGCGGGATTTGTCGGACATATCTTCCATCTGTTACTGGGATTCCAAGTGGTCAATCAGGGCACGGCGCTGGTGGATGCCGAGGCCGCGCAGCCGGCGGCTGCGGGCGATGCCGACCGTCTCCATGATGGCGGCGGCGCGGACCTGTCCGATGCCCGGCAACGATTCGAGCAGCTCGGCAACCCGCAGGCGGCCGATCGATTCCGTCGACGCGGCGGCCTCGATCACCTCCGCGATGGTCATGGCACCGGATTTCACCTTGGCCTTGACTTCCGCGCGGTCAGCCCGGGCTGCCGTCGCCTTCAGGCGGGCGGCAGCGCGTTCGCTCTCCGTCAGCGGTCGAAGACCCACAGCTCCTCCAGACAATCCGGCCCGTCGGACAAGCCGGCCCGGCGGGCACTTTTGGGCATGAACTGAACTTACCAGAACCGCACCGCTCCGGCTCGGGGCCGGAGCGGCGACGGACCGGCGGCCGGAGCCGCTGGCGGGCGGCGGCCGGAGCGGCTGGCCAGCTGCTCAGCCGACTGCCCAGCAGGAGAAAACTGTAGCCGGGTCCGGCTCAGGACCGCAGCCGCGGCCGGCTGCTCAGCCGGAGAAGGCTGACAGGCCGGCCAGGGTGCGTTCTGTCGCCTCGCGCAGGGCGGCGGAGTCCGGACCGACTTTGAGGATGTCCCGGCTGGAGGTGGCCAGGACATTCCCGACGGCGGTGCCGAAGGCCGCCGCAATGTCGTCACCGGTGGCTCCCTGGGCGCCCAGACCAGGCGCCAGCAGCGGCCCGTTGACGGCCGCCAGGTCCAGCCCCAGCCGTTCCATGACGTCGGCCCGGACCGTCGCGCCGACCACCAGACCCACCGAGCCCAGTTCGCCGTCGCGCCCGGCTGCGGCGTTGTCCGCCGCGGCCGATTCCGCGATCCGGCGTGCCACCGACTCGGCGCCGCCCACGTTCTGCACGCTGGCGCCTTCCGGGTTGGAGGTCAGCGCCAGCACGAACACGCCGCGGCCGGTCGCCGCCGCCAGGTCCAGCGCCGGCCGCAGCGACCCGTAGCCCAGGTACGGGCTCAGGGTCACCGCGTCGGCCGCCAGCGGTGAACCGTCGCGCAGCCAGGCGTCGGCGTAGGCCGCCATGGTGGAGCCGATGTCGCCGCGCTTGGCGTCCGCGATGGTCAGCACGCCTGCCTCGGCCGAGGCCGCCAGCAGCTTCTCCAGCACCGCCATTCCGGCAGAGCCGTGCCGTTCGTACAGGGCCACCTGCGGCTTGAGCGCGGCAGCCTGCTGCCCCACCGCGTCCAGCACGGTGAGGGAGAAGCGTTCCAACCCCCCGGCGTCGTCGTTCAGGCCCCAGGCGGAGAGCAGCGACGGGTGCGGGTCGATCCCCACGCACAGCGGCCCGCGGTCCGCCATCGCCGCCCGCAGCCGCTGCCCGAACGTGGCGGGCAGCGGCCGGGCGTCGGTCTCAGGCATGGATCGCGGCCTTCAGCTTGGCGGCATGCTCCTGCAGGCTCGTCACGTCCCACTCGTACTGCCGCATCGCCTCGATGGCCTGGATGGCGGCACCGAATTCGGACACGGTGGTGATGATCGGCGTGCCCACCGAGGTCGCCGCGGCGCGGATCTCGTAGCCGTCGCCGCGTGCCTGACCGCCGGAGGGGGTATTGAGGACGAGCCCGACCTGGCCTTCGGTGATCAGGTCAACGATGGTGCCCTCGCCGTCCTCGGACCGCCCCTCGGCGATCTTCCGCACCGTGGTGGACTGGATGCCGTTGCGGCGCAGCACGTCGGCCGTGCCGCCGGTGGAGAGGATTTCGAAGCCCAGATCCACCAGCAGCTTCACCGGCATGATGATGGAGCGCTTGTCCCGGTTGGCCACCGAGACAAAGACCTTGCCGGAGGTCGGCAGTGCGCTGCCGGCCGCGGCCTGGCTCTTGGCGAAGGCGGTGTCGAAGTACTTGTCGATGCCCATCACCTCGCCGGTGGAGCGCATCTCCGGGCCGAGCAGCGAGTCCACCACGGTGCCTTCGGGGGTGCGGAACCGGCTGAACGGCAGCACTGCCTCCTTGACCGCCACCGGAGCCTCCAGCGGCAGCCGGGAACCGTCGCCGGTTTCCGGCAGCAGCTTGTAGACGCTGCGCAGCATGTCGATGTCCACGCCGGTGCCGATCAGCGCCGCGGCCTTGGCCAGCTGCACGCCGGTGGCCTTGGAGACGAACGGAACGGTGCGGGAGGCGCGCGGGTTGGCTTCAATCACGTAGAGCACGTCGGCGGCCAGCGCGAACTGGATGTTGATCAGGCCACGTACGCCGACGCCCTCGGCAATGGCGGCGGTGGCGTTGCGCACGCGCTCCAGCACCTCGGCGCCCAGGGTGATGGGCGGCAGCACGCAGGCGGAGTCGCCGGAGTGGATCCCGGCCTCCTCGATGTGCTCCATGATGCCGCCGACGTAGAGGTCCTTGCCGTCGTAGAGCGCGTCGACGTCGATCTCGATGGCGTCTTCCAGGAAGCGGTCCACCAGCACCGGGTGGTCCGGCGTGATCTCGGTGGCGTTGGCAATGTAGCGGGAGAGGTTGGCCTCGTCGTAGACGATCTCCATGCCGCGGCCGCCGAGCACGTACGACGGGCGGACCAGCACTGGGTAGCCGATCTCGTCGGCGATCTTCTTGGCCTCGTCGAAGGAGACGGCGGTGCCGTTCTTCGGTGCGATCAGGCCGGCCGAATCCAGCACGCGCTGGAACGCACCGCGGTGCTCGGCCAGGTCGATTGCCTCCGGCGAGGTGCCGAGGATCGGGATGCCGGCGTCGGCGAGGGCCTGCGCCAGCTTCAGCGGCGTCTGGCCGCCCAGCTGCACGAACACGCCCAGCACGCCGCCGGTGCGTTCTTCGGCCGCGATGACCTCCAGCACGTCTTCGAGCGTGAGCGGCTCGAAGTACAAACGGTTGGAGATGTCGTAGTCGGTGGAGACGGTCTCCGGGTTGCAGTTGATCATCACCGTCTCGTGCCCGGCCTTGCGCAGCGCCATGGTGGCGTGGACACAGGAGTAGTCGAACTCGATGCCCTGGCCGATCCGGTTGGGGCCGGAGCCGAGGATGATCACGGACGGCTTGGCGTGCAGCTCAACCTCGTCCTCCTCGTCGTAGGACGAGTAGTGGTACGGGGTGTAGGCGGCGAATTCCGCGGCGCAGGTGTCCACGGTCTTGAACACCGGGCGGATGCCCAGCGCGTGCCGGACGCCACGGACCACTGCCTCGCTGGTGTGGGACAGCTTGCCGATCTGCTGGTCGGAGAAGCCGTGCCGCTTGGCCAGCCGCAGGATGTCCTCGGTCAGCGCCGGGGCCTTGCGGATCTCGGTGGCCACTTCGTTGATCAGCTGCAGCTGGTCCAGGAACCACGGGTCGATCGCGGTGGCCTCGAAGACCTGCTCGATGGTCGCGCCGCCCAGCAGCGCCTGCTGGACCAGCGAGAGCCGTTCGGTGGAGCCGAACTTGGCCTTGGCCAGCAGCTCGGGGACGTCGTAGTCGTTGACCGGGGCGAACTCCAGCTGGGCGCCCTTCTGCTCCAGCGACCGCAGCGCCTTCTGCAGCGCTTCGGTGAAGTTGCGGCCGATGGCCATCGCCTCGCCCACGGACTTCATGGTGGTGGTCAGCGTCGGGTCGGCGGCCGGGAACTTCTCGAACGCGAAACGCGGCACCTTGACGACGACGTAGTCCAGCGTCGGTTCGAAGGCGGCAGGGGTCTGCTGGGTGATGTCGTTGGGGATCTCGTCCAGTGTGTAACCGAGCGACAGCTTGGTGGCGATCTTCGCGATGGCAAAGCCGGTGGCCTTGGACGCCAGCGCCGAGGAGCGGGAGACGCGCGGGTTCATTTCGATCACCACAACACGGCCGGTGTCCGGTTCGATGGCGAACTGGATGTTGCAGCCGCCGGTGTCGACGCCGACCTCGCGGATCACCGCGATCGAGATGTCGCGCAGCTTCTGGAACTCGCGGTCGGTCAGCGTCATGGCGGGCGCGACGGTGATGGAGTCGCCGGTGTGCACGCCCACCGGATCGAAGTTCTCGATCGAGCACACGACCACGACGTTGTCGTTCTTGTCGCGCATCATCTCGAGCTCGTATTCCTTCCAGCCGAGGATGCTCTCTTCGAGCAGCACCTCGCTGGTGGGGCTGTACTGGATGCCGGCACCGGCGATCCGGCGCAGGTCGTCCGGGTTGTAGGCCATGCCGGAGCCCAGGCCGCCCATGGTGAAGGACGGGCGCACCACCATCGGGTAGCCCAGTTCCTCGGCCGCGGCGAAGGCTTCGTCCATCGAGTGCACGATCACCGACTTGGCGGACTCGGCGCCGCAGCGTTCGACGACGCCCTTGAACTTCTCCCGGTCTTCACCGAGCTCGATGGCGGCGATGTTCGCGCCGATCAGCTCCACGTTGTACTTCTCCAGCACGCCGTTCTTGTCCAGCGCGATCGCGGTGTTCAAGGCGGTCTGGCCGCCCAGCGTGGGAAGCAGGGCGTCCGGACGCTCCTTGGCGATGATCTTTTCGACCACCTCGGGCGTGATCGGCTCCACGTAGGTGGCATCGGCGAACTCCGGGTCCGTCATGATGGTCGCCGGGTTGGAGTTGACCAGGATGACCCGCAGGCCTTCCTCCTTCAGCACGCGCAGCGCCTGAGTGCCGGAATAGTCGAATTCGGCCGCCTGGCCGATCACGATCGGACCGGAACCGATGACCAGGACGGATTTAAGATCTTCTCTCTTGGGCATTACTTGCTTTCCTTCGTGGTCTCGGAAGTCGTCGCGGAAGCGGGCTCAGCAGCTGTCTCAGCTGCGGGGTCAGCTGCGGTCCCGGTCTGGGTGCGGCGGGAATCCATCAGGTCGGAGAAACGGTCGAACAGGGTCGCCGCGTCGTGCGGGCCGGCGGCCGCTTCCGGGTGGAACTGGACGGAAAAAGCGGGGATGTCGAGGCAGGCCAGGCCCTCGACGACGTCGTCGTTCAGGCAGACGTGGCTGACTTCCACCCGGCCGAAGCGCTCCTCCGGGGCCAGCGTCGGCCCGTCCAGCGGGGCGTCGACGGCGAAGCCGTGGTTCTGCGAGGTGATCTCGACCTTGCCGGTGCGCCGGTCCATCACCGGCACGTTGATGCCGCGGTGGCCGTAGCGCAGCTTGTAGGTACCGAAGCCCAGCGCGCGGCCCAGGATCTGGTTGCCGAAGCAGATGCCGAAGAACGGCAGGCCGGCGTCGAGCACCTTGCGCAGCAGCAGCACCTGGCGGTCGGCGGTGGCGGGGTCGCCCGGGCCGTTGGACATGAACATCCCGTCGGGCGAGACAGCCTGGACGTCCTCGAAGGTTGCGGTGGCCGGCAGCACGTGCACCCGGATCCCGCGCTCGGCGAACCGGACCGGAGTCATCGTCTTGATGCCCAGGTCGAGGGCGGCGACGGTGAACCGCGGCTCGCCCTCCCAGCCATGGTCTGCCGGTTCGACGACGTAGGCTTCGGTGACGCTGACCTCTTCGGCCAGCCGGGCGCCTTCCATCGACGGCTGGGCGACGACCTCGGCCACCAGCACCGTGGCGGGGCGGCCGGCGGCCTCGCCGGAGAAGATGCCGGCCTTCATCGCGCCGCGCTCGCGCAGGTGGCGGGTCAGCGCGCGGGTGTCCACGCCCTGGATGCCCACGATGCCCTGGTTGACCAGTTCGTCGTCCAGGCTGCGCTCGGAGCGCCAGT
>NZ_JBNHHB010000020.1:0-72106 GCF_059091905.1 Arthrobacter sp. Dra40 | reverse complement strand
GGGCCTGTTCACCGGCGACGCGGGGACCAAGAGCGAGGCCGAGGCGCTCACGTTCGGCGGGCAGGCGGGGGACCAGTACGACGAGTGCTACCACCAGGCCTGCGACACCATCAAGAACGTCGACATGGCGGTGCTGGAGCAGATGACCGAAACGCTCATGAGCGCGACGGTCTCGCTCGGCGGCATCGACGGCGCCCTCGCCAAGGGTGCTGCAACGGAACAGGGCGCCGGTTGAGGCGTCGCGAGGCTCAGGCCTAGAACTCAGGCCTTCACGAGAGCCGGCGCCTCATTGTGGCCGGTGGTGCCCGAGCCGAGGTAGCGCTCGATGCTGACGGGGCAGTTGCCAAGCCCGGCGCTCTGCCCCCGACGGCGGAAGTTGATGACCTGGCCGGTTCGCCCGCACCCGCAGGTGCCCATCTCGACGTCGCCCACGTCATCGGTGAGCAGGAATCCGGGATAGCTGGTGTTGAGGGCGTCCAGTACGGCGATGGTGCCGGTCTCCCCCGGAGCGAGTTCCGTGCCGATCTGGCCCGGGTCGCGGATGGAGATGTAGCACCACGGCGGGACGTGCTTGCGATGCAGGTGGCATTCGACAGCGAGCATGTTTGACTCGATCATCCCGTACATGTCGCGCACGTTGCCGGGGCGCACGGCGAGCAGGTCGTGGCACCGCTCCCAAAAGCCCTCGGCAGGGATGGCCTCGGCCGTGTGCCGCTTCCAGCCGCCCAGGGTGATGATCATGCTGTACGGGTCCAAGCGCGCACTGACCTTCTCCTGCTCGAGGAACCGGAGGAGCCGGCCGATGAGGAACGGCGGACCGACGATGTGCCGAGTCATGTGGCCCTTCCACCGGCGCAGGTGCTCCAAGGCCTCCCTGGCGTTGAACGCCTGGTCGGCAACGAGGTATGCGTGGTAGTCGAAGACGCTGTTCAGGATGTTGAAGTCCTTGAGCAGACCCATCTCCGAGGCTTCGGCATCCGACGGATTCAAGAAGAGGCCCGCGCCCCCGGACAAGTTGAAGAACTCCCGATAGGTCCCGATCAGGCCAACCAGCGCGCGGGTCATCGTCTCGCTGTTGCGGCGGGCGACGGACTGGACACCGCGGGTTCCGCTGGAGCGGGTCTCGGTCTCGACGTCGGCCAGGGAGCAGGTGAGCAGCACCTGGGCGTCGGGACGCTTGAACATTCCGACCGGCAACAGGGGCAGGTCTTGCAGGTCGTGGATGTCGTTGATCGTGGCGGGATCGACTCCCAACGCGTCACACTGGGCACGATAGAAGCCGTTTCTGGCCTGGTGATAGATCGCGGCGTCCCGCAGGACGTCTGTGACCGACTGTGCCCAGTCGTCGGGAGACTGGACGTGTGCCTGGGACACATTCCCCAGCATCTGCGCTAGCGAGAGCATTGTGTCACTCCTTGGTGGGTGCGAATCGATGAACGTGGTTGGGCCGCCGGGTCAGCCGTACCTACGCAGCTCGGAAAAGAAGTCCTCGACCACCCGGAGTTGCCCGCTGTTGGCAAGTTCGTCGTAGACGTACTTGCCAACCGCCAGGTCGAGCACGCCCAGGCCGAACGGCGAGAACACCACGGGGCGGTCGTCCGCCGGTGAGACCTTTCCTTCCATGACGTCGGCCAAGGTGCCGTCGACGAAGTCCCGGTGGCCGACCATCTGCTCCACCAGATGGGCCGACGTCCCGGCTTTCAAGCAGTGGTCGACATCGTCGAGGATGTTCGTCGACGCCAACAGGATCTCCGGGGCCAGGTCGCGCAGGGACACATGCAGCACCAGCGGGTTGTGCGCGAACCACGTCGGGTCTTGCACATGCGGCTGGCTCGCCACCGTGGCGAACACGACGAGGTCGCTGCTTCTGATCAGCTGCTCGGGGCCATCGTGCACGGTCACCCGGGCTTGGGTGCCGCTGCGTTCGAGATAGCCCTTGAAACCCTCCGCGCTCTCGGCCGAGAGGTCGAACACCCCGATCTCGTCGAAGGACCAGTCGGTCGCGTTCAGGAAGGTGTGGATGTAGCGGGCAATGAGGCCAACGCCGAAGAACCCGATGCGTCTGGGGCGCCCGCGTCCTCGGCTGAGCCAGTCCGCAGCGGCGGCGGCCGATGCGGCCGTCCTGGAGGCGCTGATAATTGAGCTCTCCATGCACGCGAAGGGGTAGCCCGTCGCCCGGTCGTTGAGGATCAACACCGCTGAGGCACGCGGAATCCCCGACGCCACGTTGTCCGGGAAGCTGGAGACCCACTTGATGCCGTCAACCTCCACCTCTCCGCCGACGGAGGCGGGCAGGGCGATGATGCGCGAGGTGGGTCGGTCCGGGAAGCGAAGGAAGTAGGACGGGGGGTTCACCGAGTCTCCGGCTGCATGCACCCGGTAGGTCTGCTCGACCAGCTCGACGACCTGTTTCTCCCGTCCCTGGAGCACTTGCTGCACCTGGGCCCCTGCAATGACCGCGAAAGGCGGAACCGTCTTCGGCTGTACGGCGGCTGGGACTGGGGGAGTGGCGAACTCTGTCATGGTGCACCGTCCTGGGTGTGGGTATCGAGATCGAATACGTTGCGCGGCTCGGCCATGCCGACGAGGATCTCCCGAGGTCCCTCGTACGCCTCGCGGCTGTGCGCCATGCGGACGTTGTCGACCAGCATGAGGTCCCCCTGTTCCCAGGGGGTTCGAAGGGTGTGGGCCTCGTAGATCTCGTTCAGGAGGGCCACGATGTCCTCGCCGATCGGCTCGCCGTTGCCAAAGCGGGTGTTGAACGGCAGACCGTCGGGACCGTAGACGTCCACCAGGTATTCCCGCACCTCAGGCGCGATCGTCCATTCGTTCAGGAATGCGACCTGATTGAACCAACAGCGTTGGCCGGTCGCCGGGTGCCGAACCACGGCCGGTCGCCGCTGCCGGGTGCGCAGCTCCCCGTCAGGCTGCCACTCGAACTCGATCTCGTGCGCGCGGCAGTAGCTCTCGACGTCGGCGCGTTCAGAGACCCCGAACGCCTCCTCGTAGGTGGCGCCGATATCCTCGTTGTAGCTGCGGGCGAGGAGCCACCCCTCGCTTTCGAAGCGCCGGACGATGTCGTTGGGGATGGCGTCGAGCACGGCGCTGGCGTCCGCCAAACCGGTCACGCCACCAACGCTGGGTGCCCGGAGGCAGGCGAAGAGCATCAGTCCGGGGAACTCAAGCGCGTAGCTGAGCTCCTGATGCATGCACATCGGCTGGTTCGCGGGCCACGTGAGGGATGAGTACACGCCGTCCAAGTAGGGCTGCCGGGTGGCGAAAGCCTCCCGGTCCTGCATGAGGCCGCCGGGAACCAGCCGCTGGAAGGCATCGGCCACTTCGGCTGGGTCACGGAGGCCCAGGCCGCGGACCAGTACTGCGCCGTGATCATTCACCGCCGCGCGCAGCGCCTCACGGTTCTGTTCGGCCCACCGCACCGGGTCGTTGCCGTACTCGACGGTGAGCATCGGCGCTCGGCCGGCTTGGCGTTCCACGTCGAATTGGATCCTGGGTGTTTGAGACGACATCAGAGGTCCTTTCCTTTCACGGGTAGCGGGTGGGGGTGGCCAACCGGTCCTCCCGCCGGGGCGATGGAGTGGGGCTCCGCGACGGCAGCATCCGCCAGGGACGAGGCCTCGAGCAGAGTTGCCAGATCTGCCAGGACGGGCGTCTGCATGATGTCCTTGATCGACACCGCGCGCTTGAGCAGCACGGCGAGCTTCACCGCGGACAGCGAGGTCCCGCCCAGAGCAAAGAAGGAGTCCTGCCCGCCGATACGGCCCGCCGGTAGGCCGAGCACCGTCGCCCATGCCTCGGCGAGCCCCTGTTCGGTGGCCGACAGGGCTCCCGTGGCGCTGCCGGCCTCGGGAACGATTTCCCGCGCCGTGCGGGTCAGGGCCTTCCGGTCGATCTTGCCGTTGCCGGTCAGGGGCAGACTCTCCTGCCACCTGTACGCCGACGGAACCATGTAGCCCGGTACCCGCGTGGCCATCTCGCTGCGGATTTCGTCGACCTCGAGCGACCGGTTGCCGGAGTAGAACGCCACCAGGAACTTGGACGGTCCAGCGCCCTCGCCCTCGCCCGCGCCCTCGCCGACGACGACGGCGCCGTCGCGGACGCCGGGAACCCGCAACAGCGCGTTCTCGATGTCGCCGATCTCGATGCGGAACCCGGAGATTTTAACCTGGTTGTCCCGCCGGCCCAGGTACACCAGCTTGCCGTCCGGGGACCAGCGGCCGTAGTCGCCCGCACGGTAGAGCCGCGCGCCGTCCACGTAGGGGTCGGTGGAGTACGCCTGCGCCGTCCGCTCCGGATCGTTGATGTAGCCGCGGCCCACACACACACCGGAGAAGGCGATCTCGCCCGGCGCACCGAGCGGCACGAGCCGCTGCCGCTCGTCGAGGATGTGGATCCGGACGTTCGGGATCGGCGGGCCCAGTGGTACAGAGTCGCCCGCGGGTGCTGCGCTCATCACCTCGTGGTTCGTGTCGTCCGAAGTCTCCGTCAGTCCGTAGGCGTTGACCAGCTTGACGTTCGGCAGCACGTCGAACCAGCGGTGGACTAGCTCACGTTTCAGGGCCTCCCCGGTCGCCGAGACGCAGCGGAGGTGCGGCAGGGCACGGGGTTTGCCGCCCAAGTATGCCACCACCGCGTCCAGATACGACGGGACGACCTGGAAGACTGCGACCGAGCCCCGTTCCACCGTGTCGACGAACCGCTCGACGTCGAGGATGCGGTCCTGCCCGACGATGAGTGTGCGGCCGCCGACGAGCAGGGCCGAGACCAGTTGCCACAGCGAGATGTCGAAGCATTGGGGCGCGCTCTGAGCAACGACGTCGCCGGGGCCGATCCCCAGGTCCTCGATCTTGGCGTACAGGTGGTTCACCATCCCGTCGTGCTCGCACATCGCACCCTTCGGTTCGCCCGTGGAGCCCGAGGTGAAGTAGACGTAGGCGAGCTGGTCTGGGCGCACGTCCAAGCCGAGGTCGTCGTCGGCGTGCCCCTCGGCCTCGACGTCCTCGAACAGAAGCTTCGTCAATTCAGGCATCCCGTCGAGTGCCTCGTCGAGCGTGCTGGTACTGCCGTCTTCGGTCAGCACCATCCGGCACCCGGCCCGGGTGAGCGTTCTGGCGATTCGGTCGGCCGGGAAGTGCGGTTCGATCGGCAGGTATGCACCTCCGGCCTTGAAGATGGCGATGACGGCGGCCATCCACTCCAGGTCCCTTTCGGCGACGACTGCCACGACGTCCTCCGCCCGTAGACCGCGCGCGAGCAGGGCGCGGGCGATCCGGTTGGCGCGGACATTCAGCTCCGAGTACGTCCACTCCCGCTCGTCCTGAACGGCGGCGATGCGCTCGGGATGCTCCCTGACACGCTCCTCGAACAGCTCATGGAAGCGGCGTTCGGGCCGGGACCGCTCGGGTCCGGCCAGCTGCTCTAGTTGCAGCCGCCGCTCGTCGGGATCGACGAGGCCGACGTCGGCAGGCTCCGCGTCGGGGTCGGCGACCAGATGGCGGAGCGCGCTCAGGTGATAGCCGGCGATCCGCAGGGCTGCGTCCTCGTCGAGGACGTCGCTCCGGTAGCGCAGGCGTAACGCTTGGCTACCCGCGGCGTCGCCGAGGGACACGACCAGGACGAGGCCCTCCGCGAGTTCGGGATCGTCGTCCTGGTCGGTGCTGAGTAGCACCTCGAACGCGGCGGAAGCCGACGGCTGCCCCGCCTGTGGTCCACCGCTTCGATCGGCGCGGGCCCGGACCTCCCGGATGTGCGCCGCGGAAACCAGCGCCCGCCATGACCCTTGTCCCAGATTGAGTTCGCAGGGCCATGTCCCTGACGCGTCCCTGCAGCCAATGGTGACCTCTGCTTCGCCGGACAGCGCCTGGAGCACCCTTGCATGAGCCGCCAGCCAGATCGATGCAGGGGTGGCGTCCAGCGTGCGGGACAGTGTCCACACGGCCTGGCGCAGGTCCTCGGGAACGGCCACCTCGACCCGCCCCTGACCCGGCCGGCGGTCCTGTGTCCATCTGGGAATCACCGTCGGCGCCGCTCCCACGGGGGCGGTCCGGTCGTTGCCCACACCTGAAGAGTGGTCGGCGACGGTGCGGCAGGTCAACGCAGAGGTGGTGGTCATGACACGGGCCTTTCCAATGCGACGGGGGACGTGGCGGTGGTTCGGGCCTCTTCGGCCGGGTTACCACCCCACAGGCTTCCCCGAGGGAGGGTCGTCCCCTTCATCACGAAGGAGTCGGCGGCGACAACGGCACCGTCTTCAATGGTCACGCCGTAGTGGACAAAGGCGGCGACGCCGAGCGTGACGTCGTTCCCGACGACGTTGTAATCGGACTTAAACATCCCGTCCTCTTGGGAATGGGACTGGACCGTGGTGCCGTTGTTCAGCGTGCAGCGGGAGCCGACCGTCACCAGCGTCCGCTCGATGAACGCGCAGCCGTCGTCGAAGACCCGGGAGCCCATCCGCACGCCCAGCAAGCGCCAGACCAGCGGCTTGAACGGCGTTCCGTTGAAGAGAGCCAGGTACCGGCTCTGGGCCATCAACTTCCAGTACCGCTCGTGCCACCAGAAGTAGGGGTTGTAGATGGAGCACAACTGAGGCCGGAGCCGCCGGAAACCTGTTGCGAGGTGCTGGATGCCGACGGGGACCAGCACGCCGAGGAGGAGCATCACGACGAACGACGCGCTGATCGCGAGGAAACCGAATTGGTCGGACAGTTCGAGGCCCGCGAACATCGCCAGCAGGGCCAACGAGGAGTTGAACCACCGCGCCAGCATCAAGAGGGCCATCGTGCGCAGGTTGTGACCGTTCTTGGCCGCAAGGTCCCGGCGGAGGCGGTCAGGGCTCCTGTGCTCCTCGGGTAGGGCGTCCCGCAGCACGGAGCGCGGGATCTCGAACGCCGGCGATCCGAGCAGGCCCACGTCTTGGCGCACCGGCCCGTCGATGGGGACCATGACCTTGGTCGCGAGCAGACAGTTGTCCCCGGCCTTGGCATCGGCGGGGTACAGGACGGCGTTGCCCAGGTAGTTGTGAGCACCGATTGCGACCTCGCTGACCTTGAACGACGTCGCCGAATAGTCCGTGTTCATGAAGGACACCCCGTCGGCGATCATCGTTCCGGTGCCGATGGTCGAAAGGAACGGGTTGTCGTGCTTGAACCCCGTGCCGAAATTCGAGCCGGTCTGTTGGACCTGCGGCTGATGGTACCCGATGGCCCGCACGTAGTTCACGACGTAGGAGCTGTCGCCGAACAACGCCCCGAGCATGGGACTGTTGGTCATCTTGGCCACCGCCCTTGCCGCCGCATCACGCAGCCCGAACAGCGGATACACCGTGTCGGGCTTCACCGCGAGTTGGAGCAGCACCGGCAGTGTCGTGATGAGGGCCAGGGCCACGATCGTTCCGCCGAAGACGGCCAGGCCGGCGTAGATGGCGGCGTCGGCGTAGAAGACCCAGTCAGTGAACGCCAACTCCTCCGGCTCCATCAGGGCCGCGACGTTCGGGTTCGCGAGGATGACCAGCGCGATCGCCAGTCCCCACATGGTGCGGCCCAGTCCGAGCGTGCCCAGGAGCTGGGAAACGGCGAACCATCCTCGGCGCCAGGGCCGGTAGGGCGTCGGGTCGACCGTTGCGTAGTCCGCACCTCCCTGCCTGCCCGGGGAACCGTGCCACCGCTCGCCTTCGGGCACGGCTTGGCCGGTGTAGAGAGTGGACCGGTGGCCTAGTTGCGAGCGGTCGCCCATCGACGTGTTGATGTCCAGGACGCTGCCCTCGCTGACGGTCACGTCCCTTCCCAGCGTGACCCCGCCCATCTGGATGACTCCGCCGTGGGCACGGTAGCCGTTGAGCATGACGTCCTTGCGGATCACCGTTCCCTCACCGATCGTCAGCAGATCGGTGCAGATCGGGAGCCGATTGGTCATGATCATCACGTTGCGGCCGACCTTCGCGCCCATGGCCCTCAGGTAGAAGGTCGTCAGCGGCGAACCGGTCATCAGCGAGAGGGGAGAGGTGCGCATCAACGCCTTGACCAGCCAAAACCGGAAGTAGGCGATACTCCAGATGCGGATCTCCCGGGGCCGGAAGCGCCCGATGAAAATCCACTTGGCGGCCACCGGCAGGATGCACAGCACCACGAACGTCGCAGCGGCATAAGCGATCGACCGCAGGTAGAGCTCCCAAAAGTCCGTCCCTTGACCAACCCAGTGGTGGTTGCCCGGACCCGCGGCCGGGAACAACCACTGGTATCCCACGACCATGATGAAGCCCGCAAGCAGGCAGTAGCCGATGTAAACGAGCACCTGGAGGGCGCCGCAGACGACATACTCCCAGGTCCGCGCATCCATCGGCGGCGGCGTCTCCGGCACGGAGGCCACGACGGGCGAGGACTCCGCCTCTTTTACCTGCTGCGAAGGAAACTGCAGGGCCGCCGCCAGAGCGGAAATGTTCGGGTTGCCGTAGATCTCTTTCATGGACACCTGGGGCAGATCCGGCTGCTTCCGCACCCTGGCGCAGAACTGCGCCATCACCAGCGAGTCCGCGCCCAGATCGTGGAAGAAGTCATCGCCCACCGCGACCTGCTCGACGCCAAGCACTCCGGCGAGCACCTCGGCCAGCCGCTCCTGCAGCGGCACGGACACCGCGTCCGCCGGTGCCAGGGCCGCGGCAAGCGCCGATATCGTTGGGTTCTGGTAGATGTCTTTGATCGACACCGCTGGCAGGTCTGGTTGTTTGCGTACGCGGGCGCAGAACTGCGCCATGACCAGCGAGTCGGCGCCCAAATCCTGGAAAAAGTTGGCGTCCACCGGCACGTGCTCGATGCCGAGCACGCCGGACAGCACCTCAGCCAACCGGTCCTGCACCTGCACCTGGGCGGTCGGCGACGACTTTTCCGCCGGTGTCAGGGCCGCGGCCAGCGCCGAGATCGTGGGGTTCTGGTAGATGTCCTTGATTGATACAGCAGGAAGATCCGGCTGCTTGCGCACGCGGGCGCAGAACTGCGCCATCACCAGTGAATCTGCCCCCAGCTCCAAGAAGAAGTTGGCGTCCACGGGGACATCGTCCTTCTGCACCACCGATGCGAGAAGTTCCGCCAGCCGGCGCTCCAAGGCAACGCCTGCACCTGTGGCCGGCGTCGCTGGATAACGGTTCCCGGCCGGAGCCGCGGGTGCCGCAGGAGTCGAAGGTTTCGTCTCAGTTGTGGAACGCGGAGTCCCCTGCAGGTTGTAGACGGGCAGTTTCACTGCACAAAACTCCTTAGTGAGGCAGTGGCGACGGAATCGGCCGCGGGTGCAGGTGCGGGTGCCGTGTGCCGACGCCCCGACGCCGGGTCGGACCGTCGGTCCGGAGCCACCGTCATGTCGGCGGTGGCGAGCGCTTCGGCCCCGAAGTGGTCGAGCACCCAGTCGGGGTCGTAGACGGTTTCCAGGTACGGGCGGCCCAAGTCCGGCGAGATGGCCACCGCCGTGGCGTCTTGGGCGTGGTGGTCGGCGAGCCAGGACATGGCGCCGTGGACCACGGTCCCGGTGGAACCACCCAGCATGAACCCGCCCGCCGCGAGGCGGTGGCAGGCGCGCACCGTGTCCAGTTCCTCGACCATCACCACGTCATCGATCAAGGACTCGTCGAGCTGCGGCGGCCGCACGCTCATCCCAAGGCCCGGGATCAGGCGGGTGGCCGGCTGGCCACCGAACGAGACCGACCCTACGGCGTCGACCGCGACGATCCGGACATCGGGCCGGTGCTCGCGGAAGTACCGCGCGCAACCCATCAGGGTTCCCGTTGTCCCGGCTCCCACGAACAGCACGTCCAGTTCGGGGAACTCATGGGAGATCTCGGGGGCGGTCCAGCGGTAGTGCGCTCCCCAGTTGCCGGGATTGGAGTACTGGTTGAGCCAGACGTACCGCTCGTCGGACGCGCACAGGTCCCGGACGTGGTTGAGCCGGGCCCCGAGGAAGCCGTCGACGGGATCCGGTTCGGTGACCAGGTCCACTTGCGCCCCGAGCGACTCCATGACTTGCCGGGTCGCCGGGTTGCAGCGCGGATCGATGACGCACACGAAGCGGTATCCCTTGCTGGCGGCGATCATGCTGAGCGCGACGCCGAGGTTTCCGGAAGAGGACTCCACTAGGGTGGAATCGGGGCCGATCAACCCCTCCCGCTCGGCGCACTCGACCATCTCCCGCGCGGGCTTGAGCTTGATGGAGCCGGCGAAGTTGAATCCCTCGATCTTCAGGTAGAGGCGGCGGCCCAGCATCCCTTCCAAATCGACGAACAGGCTCTGCTCGTTGAACAGGTGCGGATCCTTAATGATCGGCATGATATCCCTCGTTCTCCTGACATGAGCTTGGTCACGAGGGTCGCCAAAGAATGGCGGGTTGGATCAGTGAGCATCGCTGTTCCCCCAAGAACCCCATGAAGCTGCAAGTTTGCAATGCCTTTTTAGTGAACCCCCGCCCCCGTTATCGCGACGTTATTGCGCCGTTATTGGCACAGGTTGGGGCTCGTCGAATCCGCGGTCTGGAGAGACGGAGCCGACCCGAGAATCCTGCTCCTGCTTCGGTGATTTCCGACGCTCAGCGTGCGGCCTTGGAGGTGTTAACGCAGGAGCAAACGGCGTCCCACGGTGAGTGCGGCGGGCGTGGGTTCTGCTGGTGGCCGCGGATGGGGACACTGCACTATGGTGTGGGAAAAGCACCCCAGAGCAGGCCTTTGGCCGGAATGGATACAACATGCCGGAACAAGTGGACATTCACGCCCTGCAGCAAGCCACGGTGTGGGACAACGCGGACCGGAAACTGGGAGTGGTGGGTCAGGTGCACCAGGACCCGGTCACCGGAAGCATCCAGTGGATCACGGTGGGCCTGGGGTTGGCGGACAGCATTGAAAAGTTCGTACCGATTGACGGGGCGCGGATTCAGAAACACGACGTTTTCGTCGCCTACAGCCACGACACCATCAAAGACTCGCCCTCGCAGGCGGCCGCCGATGGATTGACCCCAGAGGAAGAAGCCGAGCTGCGCCGCTACTACGGCACCGAGCGCTAGCGTCCCGTCAGGCCCTAGTGCTGACGGTGACCGTGAATTTGGGGTTGCGCGCCACCTGGCGGGTGGGGCCCACTAAGCGGTTCAACGCCGGCTTGTAGGCCAAATGGCTGTTCCAGACCGTCCACAATTCTCCGCCGGGGGCGAGGACGCGGCCGGCGTCAGCGAAGAGCTTCAGGGCAATGCCGGCGTGGACGGTGTTTCCGATATGGAACGGTGGATTGAGCACGATCAGCTGCTCGGAAGCCGCGGGCAGCGAGGATAAGGCATCATCCCGCCGCACCTCCACCCGGTCCGCAACCGCGTTTCCCTCGGCGGTGGCGCGCGCCGATCTGACGGCGGAGGCCGACTGGTCCGTGGCCAGCACCCGCATCTCGCCGCGGGCCAGGGCCAGGTAGGCGGCGATCGTCCCGTTGCCGCAACCAAGATCGACCGCCCGGTCGGCCTGCCGGGCACCGGCGAGCAAGGGGAGCAGGTACCGGGTGCCCGGGTCCACCTTGGGTCCGCCGAAGGTGCCGCCGAAGGCGACCAGTCGCAGCGGATGGGGGAGGCCGACGTCGTGCTCTTCGGCGCGAGGGAAGCGCGCGCCCACCGACGGCAGCGGACCAGAGGCGGTGAGGATCCGCGCCTTCTGCCGCGCCAGGCCGGCCGTGACGGAGGAGAACGACGTGGCCAGCACGGAATTCATCGCGGTGCTCATGTGCTTCACCCGGCCGCCAGCCAGCACCGTGACACCGGGGGAGGCCGCCGCGGCGATGCAGCCAGCAATCTCTTCCAGCGCGTCGAGCGAGCGCGGCAGCTGAAGAAGCACCAGGCGGGCCCCTTCAAATGCGGCGGGCTCCAGCAGGCGGTGGCTGTAGCCCGCCAACCCGAGCCGTGAGGCGTTGTTGTCCAGCGCGCGCTCCGAGCTGAGGGCGTCCTGCACCACCCGGACTCCCTGCTGTCCGGCAGCGGTCAGTGCCAGCGTCAGCGCCCCGTAGTGGTCGTTGACCACCGCGATCCGGCTTCCCTCCAGACCGGCGAGCAGCGGCTGGGCGGTGTCCAGCAGGAGCTTGTCGGCCGCGTCGTAGGCGAACATGTTGTCCGCTTCCACGTCCGGCCAGCGCCGGAGCAAGGCAAAGTCGAAGGTTGGCTGGAGGCTTCCGGCGTCGTCATCGCGATGTTCAGCCAAGGTCCACCCACTCCGTCCCCAGCTCCATCGGCGCGGGACCGCCCGATGTCAGTGCTGCCAGCTGTTCTGTGAATCGTTCGATCACGTCCGGCTTGTCTTCCAGGGCGAGCCGGATCCGCACGTCGGAGGCACCATAGTCGCTGCCCAGCACAACCGTTCCCGACGCCCGCAGGTCATTCTCCAACCGGCCGGCGTCCGCGTGCATCGTCGGCGCTGCCAACAACCGCATCCGGCGCCGCTGCACCATCTGTGCGGTGGCTACGGCCTGTGACACCGATTCTGAATAGGCCCGCACCAGCCCGCCCGCGCCCAGCAGAATCCCGCCGAAGTAACGCACGACGACGGCGGCGACGTCGCTGAGGTCCGTCACCCCTGGTGCCGTCTCACGTTTGAGCAGGGCTTCCAGCATCGGGATGCCGGCGGTGCCGGAGGGCTCGCCGTCATCATTGGAACGCTGGACCGCGCGGTCGGGGCCAAGCACGAAGGCGCTGCAGTGGTGCCTGGCGTCATGGAATTCGCGGCGCAGTTCCGACACCAGGCCGCGGGCCTCGTCCTCGGTCTCGGCGCGGCGCAGCACCGTGATGAAGCGCGAGCGCTTAATCTCGATCTCGTGACGGTGTTCGCCGGCAATGGTGGTGTAGCTGCTGGCGTTGGGCGGAGGAGGCACATCCTCCAGCCTAATCGCCTTCCTGAGAGGCCGGAGCCTGGGTTCCGGAACTGCTCGCCGTTGTCCACCGCCCCTTGTCCGGCCGGCCAAACCGTGCTTAGTGTGGCGGTACGTGGCCGCCCGAAACGGTGCGGCCGTCCCGGCAACGAACGGTGGAGCCATGGCGAAGAACCAGCCCGAATTCGATCGGCGCATCCAGGGCGAGCAGGAACATGGTCAGGGCACGGACAAATCGGACGCGGAACGAGTGTCGGCTGACCAAGGCGACTCGGCCAATCCCGATCCCCAGGACCAGAACATCACCGGGCTGGAACCCGGCGGCGGTGTTCCCCCTGGAGAAACGCCGCCTGCCGAGGACCAGATGAGCGCAGACCAGGGGCACGAGGAATAACCCGGCCCGCCTTCTCTGTGCGGCGGCCGGCGGGCCGCACGGTCTAGCCTGGCGTGCTGGCTAGACTGAGGTCGTGCTGAGAATCGGACTGACAGGTGGAATTGCTGGCGGAAAATCGCTCGCTGCCCGGCGATTGGCGGAGCTCGGCGCCACCCTGATCGATGCCGACGCTATCGCCCGCGAAGTGGTGGAGCCGGACACCGACGGCCTGCTCGCCGTTGTCGAAACCTTCGGCCCCGGGATCCTGGACGCCGAGGGCCGGCTCAACCGCCCGGCGTTGGGCGCCTTGGTGTTCAACGATTCGGCACAACGCGAACGCCTGAACGCGATTGTGCACCCGCTGATCCGCGCGCGGGCGGCCGAGCTGGCAACAGCCGCAGGCGAGGGCGGAATCCTTGTCCAGGACATCCCGCTGTTGGTGGAAACCGGGCAGAGTCCCTCTTTCCATTTGGTCTTGGTCATCGACGCGCCCGAAGATGAGCGGCTGCGGCGCATGGTTGAAGACCGGGGCATGACCGAGGCGGATGCCCGTTCCCGGATGGCCGCCCAGGCAACGTCGGCAGAACGCAGGGCAGCCGCCGACGTCGTGCTGGAAAACACCGGCACCCGTGAGCAATTGCTGGCTGCGCTCGACGTGCTCTGGGAGGAGCGGCTGGTGCCCTTCAACCAGAACCTGCTGGGCGGCAGGCTGGCTCCGCGCATCGGGCCACCGGTCCTGCTGGATCCGCAGCCGCAGTGGCCCGCGCAGGCAGCCCTGCTCGCGGAACGCATCAGGCGCGCCGACCCGCGGATTCTGGCGGTCGATCACATCGGGTCGACGGCGGTTCCGGGCCTGCCGGCCAAGGACGTGCTGGACCTGCAGGTCACAGTGGCCAGTATGGAGGACGCTGATTCCGCCGCCGACGCACTGGCGGCGGCAGGTTTCCCCCGTTGGCCGGGCAGCTGGCGCGACACCGCGACACCGCGGCATCCTGAGCCGGGCGACTGGGCCAAGAGGCTGCACGGCAACGCCGATCCGGGCCGGGCCGTCAACGTGCACATCCGGGCGGCTGGCTCGGCGGGGTGGCGCTTTGCCTTGCTGTTCCGTGACTGGCTGCGGGCCGATCCCGGCGCGGCCGAAGCGTATTTGGCCGAGAAGCGGCGGCTGGCCGGCCTGCATGCCTCCGACGCGTCCACCGGCCGCTACGCACGGGCCAAGGAAGAATGGTTCAGCCAGGCGGCAGACCCGCAGATGAACCGATGGGCGGCGGACAGCGGGTGGAAACCGCCCGCCCTCGGCGCCTAACGCCAGCCCTCGGCGCCTAGCGCCGGCGCGGCTTCTCAGCCGGACGGAGGGGTGAACTGGCTGGCGGTGAAGACGGCGCCGAACGGGTCGCTGATTGCCGCGTCGCGCGTCCAGTCCGTGTCGGTTCGATCAAGCACCCTCCCGCCCAGGCGTTCGGCGTCCAGCGCCGTCGCATCTCGATCGGCGACGGCGAACGCCACGTGCCAGTGCGGCGCCTCCCCGGGGCCCAAGTCCGTGAGCCAGCCGATGGCGTCGGCGAAGCCCGGCGGAACGTTAATCCCCGACTGGCGCTCGCGGATGTCCGGATCACTGGTCGCCTGCAGGTGGTCACCATAGCCGGGGACACGGATCATGTTGCCGAAGCCGACGTTGTCGAACTGCCAGCCGAAAACCCTGCCGTAGAAGTCTGTGGCCGCGGCAGGATCGGCGGTGTGCAGGTCGCTGAAGTTCCACGCCCCCGGCACGTTGACGGCCTGGGAACCCGGCCGGCGCCGCGCCTGCCAGAGCCGGAACAAAACACCGGCCGGATCGGCACACACCGTGGCGCGGCCGCCTTCCCCGGCGTCGGCCGGGCCGGAAAGCACCCGTCCGCCCGCGGACCGGATCCTTTCCACGGCCGCCTCGGAATCCTCGACTGCCACGTACGTGTTCCAGGTGGGCTCAGCAGCGCCGGCGGCGCCTTCGCCGAGACCGGCGACGTCCCGGCCGTCGAGTTGGGCGATCACATAGCGCGGGGAGACACCCGGCGGAGTCGCGTCGGCGAACGTCCAGCCGAACAGCCCGCCGTAGAAGTCCTTGGCCTTCTCAATGTCCTGATGTTCGACGTCGATCCACGACGTCACGCCCTCGGGATAGGTCCGGACCGGGTCCATGGTGTGCCTTCCGTCTGCGGTCGAGGTCGGGTGCATGGACAGATCTACCCCACCCGGCCGTGCGGGGCAACGGTACACGGAGGTCGCGGCGGGGCGGAGGGACCGATTTTGGCCCAGAGCGATTCAGGACCCACACTGACCGGAATCGGGTCTACGGTTAATCGCATGAGTCTTGCGCAGGACATCAATCGCGTTGTAGCGCCTTTCGAGGTGGTCAGTGAATTCCAGCCTGCCGGCGACCAGCCGGCGGCCATCAAGGAACTGACCGAACGGATCCAGGCCGGGGAGAAGGACGTGGTGCTGCTCGGCGCCACCGGCACCGGTAAGTCCGCGACCACCGCCTGGCTGGTGGAACAGGTCCAGCGGCCCACGCTGGTGATGGTTCAGAACAAAACGTTGGCCGCCCAGCTCGCCAACGAGTTCCGCGAACTGCTGCCGAACAATGCCGTGGAGTACTTCGTGTCCTACTACGACTACTACCAGCCGGAAGCCTACGTGGCACAGACGGATACGTTCATCGAGAAAGACTCCTCCATCAATGAGGAAGTCGAGCGTTTGCGCCACTCTGCCACCAACGCGCTGCTGACCCGGCGCGACGTCATCGTGGTGGCCACCGTGTCCTGCATCTACGGCCTGGGCACGCCGGAAGAATACATCGCGGGCATGGTCACGCTCCGTAAGGGCGCCGAAATGAACCGGGACGACATGCTCCGCCGGTTCGTCGCCATGCAATACGCCCGCAACGACATCGACTTCCACCGGGGCACGTTCCGGGTCCGCGGCGATACCGTGGAGATCATTCCGATGTACGAGGAGCTGGCCGTCCGGATCGAATTCTTCGGCGACGAGATCGAGAACATCCAGACACTCCACCCGGTCACCGGGGAGATCATCCGCGAAGAGACGGAAATGTACGTCTTCCCGGCGTCGCACTATGTGGCCGGCGAGGACCGGATGAGCCGGGCGATCAGGGACATCGAGGACGAACTGCGCGACAGGCTGCAGGTCCTCGAGTCGCAGAACAAGCTGGTGGAGGCACAGCGGCTGCGGATGCGCACCACCTATGACCTGGAAATGATGCAGCAGATGGGGTTCTGCAACGGCATCGAGAACTACTCGCGGCATATCGACGGCCGCGGTCCGGGCACGGCGCCGCACTGCCTGCTGGATTACTTCCCGGACGATTTCCTGCTGGTGATCGACGAATCGCACGTCACCGTGCCGCAGATCGGCGCGATGTACGAAGGCGACATGTCCCGCAAACGCAACCTGGTGGACTACGGTTTTCGCCTGCCGTCCGCGATGGACAACCGGCCGCTGAAGTGGGACGAGTTCCTGGAACGGATCGGGCAGACGGTCTATCTTTCGGCAACGCCGGGCAAGTACGAGCTGTCCAAGTCCGACGGCTATGTCCAGCAGATCATCCGGCCCACGGGCCTGGTGGATCCCGAGGTGATCGTCAAGCCGACCAAGGGCCAGATCGACGACCTGCTGGGCGAGATCAACGCGCGGGTGGAGCGGAACGAACGGGTCCTGGTCACCACGCTGACCAAGCGGATGGCCGAGGACCTGACCGACTACCTCAACGAGCACGGCGTGAAGGTCCAGTACCTGCACTCCGACGTGGACACGCTGCGCCGCGTGGAACTGCTGCGTGAACTGCGGATGGGCACCTTCGACGTCCTGGTGGGCATCAACCTGCTGCGCGAGGGACTGGACCTGCCCGAGGTCTCGCTGGTGGCTATCCTGGATGCGGACAAGGAAGGCTTCCTGCGCAGCAGCACCTCGCTGATCCAGACCATCGGCCGTGCCGCCCGCAACGTCTCCGGCCAGGTGCACATGTACGCGGACAAGATCACGGATTCGATGGCCAACGCGATCGAGGAAACCAACCGACGCCGTGACATCCAGGTGGCCCACAACAAGAAGCACGGCGTGGACCCGCAGCCGCTGCGCAAGCGGATCGCGGACATCACCGACCAGCTGGCCCGCGAGGACGCCGACACACAGCAGTTGCTGAAGGACTTCGACTACGGCAAGGGCAAGCGAGGGATTTCCGCCGCCGTGTCGAAGGACAAGATCCGCCGTGACGGGCTGGCCGCGGCGCCGGCCGAGGACCTGGGCGAGCTGATCGCGCAGATGACCGAGCAGATGCACGCCGCCGCGGCGGAACTGCAGTTCGAGCTGGCCGCCCGGCTGCGTGACGAGGTCGCCGACCTGAAGAAGGACCTGCGGCAGATGCGCGCCGCCGGCCACGCCTGAGGCTGCATCGCCTGCCTGGGCAGACCGAGTGGTGAGGAGGACGACGGCGGTGCGCACCGCCGTCGTCATCCTGCCTTGCGCTACACTTGACCGAGCGTAGGGGAGTATCCCGAACACTGTGAACGTCAACACGCGGGGCATCGATGCCCCGCCGGGCGCAGTGGCCTGGCCGATCAGGGCAGGCGGAGAGACTTGCGGCGAACACTCGCACCCGCGCACCGCACGCGCGCGGCATCTTCTGTGAAAGGCAAGGTTCCGTGTCGGACCAATTATCCATGCCCTTTGAGATCATCTCGTTTGTGGTCCTGGGCATCATCCTGCTGTTTGACCTTCTCTACGTGGTCAAGCGGCCGCACGAACCGTCCATGAAGGAAGCCGGACTGTGGGTGGGCTTCTACGTCACCCTGGCCCTGATCTTCGCCGGCATGCTGTTCTGGCAAGCCGGTCCGGACTACGGCCAAGAGTTCGTCGCGGGCTGGATCACCGAGTACAGCCTCAGCGTGGACAACCTGTTCGTCTTCATCATCATCATGGCCAGGTTCTCCGTGCCGCGGAAGTACCAGCAGGAGGTGCTGATGTTCGGCATCATCATTGCGCTGATCCTTCGCGGTATCTTCATCCTGCTGGGTGCCACCGTGATTGCCCACTTCAGCTGGGTCTTCTACATCTTTGGCGCCTTCCTGCTCTGGACCGCTTGGAAGCAGGCCACCGACTCCGGTGAAGACGAGGAAGAAGGGTCCGAGTCCGGGCTGGTGGCCCGGATGACCAAGAAGCTGCCGGTCAGCGAGCACTACGACGGCAACAAGCTGCGGACCACGGTGGACGGCAAGCGCGTGTTCACCCCGATGGTCATGGTCTTCATCACCATCGGCATGACCGACCTATTGTTCGCGGTGGACTCCATCCCGGCGATCTTTGGTTTGACCCAGAGCGCCTTCATCGTGTTCACCGCAAACATCTTCGCGCTGATGGGCCTGCGCCAGCTCTACTTCCTGCTCGGCGGGCTGATGGACCGACTGGTCTACCTGAAGCACGGCCTGTCCGTGATCCTGGCCTTCATCGGCGTGAAGCTGATCTTCCACGCCCTGCACGAGAACGAGCTCCCGTTCATCAATGGCGGCCAGCACATCGAGTGGATCCCGGAGATCAGCACCGGCTTGTCGTTGGCCGTGATCATCGGCACCCTGGTGGTCGCCACGGTCGCCAGCCTGCTCAGCCCGGCCGGGCGCCAGGCCGCCATCGACGCGCGGCTGGCGAAGGACGCAGAACGGGCCAAGTCCGAAACCGAGTAACACCCGCCTTACCGGTTGACCGTCGACTAGGCTCGGCGTGTGAACGAACAAAGCAACGCGGCGCTGAACGCAGACCCTCGCACGAGGGCCGTCCAGCGCCGCGTTGTCGTTTCCCTGTCCCTGGCGCAGCTGTTCAGCGGCCTGGGCCATGGCGCGGGGCTGGCCATCGGCTCACTGCTCGCGGTGGAGCTCTCCGGAAGCGAGGCGCTGGCGGGAACGTCCACCATGGCGATTTCGCTGGCCGCCGCGCTGGCCGCCCTGCC
The DNA here is from genome assembly GCF_059091905.1 of Arthrobacter sp. Dra40. NCBI lineage: Bacteria > Bacillati > Actinomycetota > Actinomycetes > Micrococcales > Micrococcaceae > Arthrobacter > Arthrobacter sp. Dra40. Next base: position 52,851 of record NZ_JBNHHB010000020.1, on the reverse strand, counting down.
GTTGGCCGGTGCCGCCGCCCGTTCAGGACGCCGACACGCGCTGGTCACGGGCCTGCTGCTGGCCCTGCTGGGGTCGGCGCTGATGGCATTGGCACCGGTCACCGGGTCCTTTACGGTGCTGCTGGCCGGCTCGGCCCTGCTGGGGGTCGGAAACGCAGCCAACCTTCAGGCACGCTTTGCCGCGGTGGACCTTGCCGTGCCCCAGCACCGGGGACGGGACCTGGCCTTCGTCGTCTGGTCCATCACCGTGGGGGCCGTCGCGGGGCCGAACCTGATTCGGCCGGGCGCCGAGCTGGGCGCTGCGCTCGGGCTGCCGGAATCGTCCGGCCCCTTCCTGTTCTCGATGGCCGGCATGGCCATCGGCGCCATCCTGCTGCTGGTAGGGCTGCGGCCCGACCCGCTGCGCTATGCACGCTCCCGCGGCACAGGCACCGACGAAACTCTGCCGGTCAATCGCCGCGGAACGCTGCGCACCGGCATGGCCGCGGTACGCCAGCATCCGATGGCAATGCTCGGGCTGGCCGCCGTGGTGGGCGCGCACCTGGTGATGGTGGCGGTCATGTCCATGACGCCGGTTCACCTGCAAGCGCTGGACCATGCGGGCGGACATCAACACAGCCAGACCGACACGTTCGCGATCATCGGCTTCACCATTTCACTGCACATGGCCGGAATGTATGCGCTCTCGCCGCTGATGGGCTGGCTGACCGACCGCCTCGGTCGAACCCGAACCATCATCGTCGGACAGCTGATGCTGCTCGCCGCCGCCGCACTAGCCGGCGTGGGGCAGCAGGACACCTGGCTGGTGGGGGCCGGACTGACGTTGCTGGGCCTGGGCTGGTCTGCCTCGGTGATCGCCGGATCCACCCTGTTGGCCGAGTCGGTCCCGGAGTCGGGACGCGTTCCCGCCCAAGGCTTGTCCGACACCCTGATGGGAGCGGCCGGGGCATTGGGCGCCGCGTTCTCCGGACCGGTGCTGGCCGCTCTGGGGTTCGCGGGCCTGAACGCGGCCGCTGCGGTCGTCGCCGTGGTCCTGCTGGCTGCCGCCGCCACTGCCCGGCCGCGGGGTGTCCGCGCGGGAGCCGCCGGCTAGTTCCGAACCATGCCGAGCAGCCGGGCGAAGATGGCTTCGCCGTCGTCGGCAATCCCGTCATGATGGAACTGGTCGGTTTCCCAGACCTGGAGCCCGTTGACCTGGGCGGCCGTCTCCAGCGACAGTCCGCGCTCCACGTAGATGTCGTCGCGGTACACGGCCGCTGCCACCGGGACGGTGTTCCCGGCCAGCCGGCCGCGGTCATAGAGGGCGGGCCAGTCGGACTTGGCGGCCAGCAGCTCGGCGACCTCGCGGAGCGGGACCAGGGCCGGATCCTGATCGAAGTACCAGGGGTAGATCATCTCGCCGGTCAGCAGCGGCTCGGCCGCCTTCGGGGCAAACTGCGGAAAGTCCTGGAGGACGCGCCACGCCGCCCAGTTGGTGGCTTCGCCCTGGGCATAGATCGACTCGTGCATCAGCGCATACAGCGGGTTGGCGGCCCGGCTGACCAGCGTGGCCACCTGTTCCACGAAGGAATCGGAGAGCCGTTGGCCGGATGGAGTCTGGACGAAGGCGTCTTCCAGCAGGTAGTGCAGCGCATCAACCCGGGTATTGCCGCCGAGGAACTGCCCGGCCATCTGGAAGCGGCCGGTGGTCAGCCGCTCGCCGGAGGGCAGGTACTCGGGCACTTCGTCCAGATGCCGTGCCACGGCGGTGACCCGCTCACGGTCCTGCGGGTAGCGGTCGAAGTACTCCCGGTTGCGTGCCTCCACCCGGGGAAAAGTGGCCCGGTAGACCCGGTCTGCACCTCCCGCCAGGGGAGCCAGGCCGCCGGTGATCAAGACTTCCTGCAGCCCCTCCGGGGCGAGCGACACGTAGGTCAGGGAGCAGAAACCGCCGTAGCTTTGGCCGAAGATGCTCCACGGCCCGCTCCCGAGCTGCCGCCGGATCAGTTCGGCGTCCCGCACAATGGAGTCCGCCCGGAAATGCGCGAGGAACTCCGCCTGCTCCGGGGCGCCACCGCGCAGCGGCAAGGTCTGCCGGTTTACCGGAGCGGACAGGCCGGTGCCCCGCTGGTCCAGCATCAGGATCCGGAAGGACTTGGCCGCTTCTTTCATCCAGCCGCCCAGCGAAGTCGCCCGGTTGCCGCGGCCGCCGGGCCCGCCCTGCAGGAACAGCAGCCAGGGCAGCCGGGAGGCGGAGTCGTCGTCGTGCTCCAAGGATGAATATTCGCGGGCGAAGACCTCCAGCGTTTCGCCCCCGGGATCGGCATGGTCCAGCGGAACCGTGAACAAATGCTCCGTTGTCCGCATCCCGCGGAAACGGTACGCGCCGGCCACCCGGTGCGGCTGCCCTGTCACAGGGACACCCGTTCCACCGCCCCGAAGGCGGACAGGGCATCGCCGGTCAGCCGGAACGTTGACCATTCCTCCTGCGGGCGGGCACCCAGGCTGCGGTAGAAATCGATGGACGGGCTGTTCCAGTTCAGCACCGACCACTCCACCCGGGCGTAGCCTGAGGCCACCGCGTGGCTGGCCAAGGTCTGGAGCAGGGCCTTGCCGTAGCCGCGGCCGCGGGCCTCCGGCCGCACGTAGAGGTCCTCCAGGTAGATGCCGTGGACGCCCTCCCAGGTGGAAAAATTACGGAACCAAAGCGCGAAACCCTGCACGCCGCCGTCGTCTTCGGCAACGTGCGCGAACACCGACGGCTGGGCCGAGAACAGCGCGTCACGCAGCTGGTCCGGTGTGGTCTTGACCGCGTCCGGTTCCTTTTCATAGACCGCGAGGTCGCGGATCAGTTCGAGTATGACGGGGACATCGGCTTCTTCGGCAGGGCGGATCATCGACATGTTCAGAGCCTATCGTCCGGAAGCAGGCCGCGTTGGTAGGGTCGGTCCATGGACGGGACGTTGGGGAAATTCGTTGACGACTTCGCTGCGCTGGTGGCACTTGCCCAACAGGCACAGCAATCGACGGCCCGCGGGGACAACCTCCTGGACCGACTGGGCACGTACCTGGAAACCGACGTCCGTGACCTGCCGACCGTCGTGGAGGAGATCCCGGCCCATCGATTGGCGGACGCCGACATCATCCTGGCGGCCTTCGCTGGCGACGACCCGGAGAGCGGGCTGATCGGAATCGGTGGCGGCGATCAACGCCACCACATGTCGCTGAGCGACATCCTGCAGCACGCTTCGCAGTACGGAGGCTTCCCGGTAGGACAGCCGGACTACACCAACCTGGCCGTCGGACCCGCGCAGCAACGGCAGGCGCTGGCCCTCGGCATGCGCCTGTTCCGCCGCAACGGCCACCCGCTGGCGGTGCTGATTCGGGCGGCAAATCCTCGCTTCGGACAAGCCTCAGCAATGCTCGAAGTCCTGTCTCCCGAGCCGGACGCGGTGGCCGAGTTCCTGACCGCGTTCCGGGAGCGAATGCGCACCCAGAGCGTGCTGAAGGGACAGGTGGTTTCGTTCACCATGCTGGATTTCGGCGCCACCGGTGCCGGCGTGACCTTCCACGAGCGCCCGCAGGTGGAAGCAGGCGACGTGATCCTAGCCCCCGGTGTCTTGGCACGGATAGCCCGGCATGTAGTGGAGATGACCGAGGCGCGCGGAAACCTGCGCAGGCTGGGCCAGCACCTCAAGCGGGGCGTCTTGCTGTACGGCCCGCCGGGCACCGGTAAGACACATACCGTCCGCCACCTGCTCACCCGCAGCGAGGGCACGACGGCGATCCTGCTCTCCGGCGGCTCCCTCGCCTTCATCGCCGAGGCGGCAAGGATGGCCCGCGCGCTGCAGCCGTCCATCGTGGTGCTGGAAGACTGCGACCTGATTGCCGAAGACCGCAGCTTTGGCCACGGGCCGCAGCCACTGCTGTTCGAAGTCCTGGACGCGATGGACGGGCTCGACGACGACGCCGACGTTGCCTTCGTGCTGACCACCAACCGGGTGGAAGCGCTGGAGCACGCGCTCGCTCAGCGGCCCGGTCGGGTGGACCTGGCGGTGGAGATTCCGCGGCCGAACGCCGAGCAACGCGGCCCTGATCCGGCTCTACGCGCGAGGCCTTGCCTTGGGAGCCGAAGCCGTGGCGCAGGCCGCAGAACGAACCGCCGGCACCACCGCGTCGTTCGCCCGCGAGCTGGTGCGCCGGACGGTGGTGGCCGCGGCCGCGAGAGGCAGCGAACCCGGGGAAGCGGACTTGTTGGCAGCTGTCGACGAACTGATGGCCGACGGCGAAGCCCTCACCCGCAGCCTGCTGGGCAGCGATGGCGATGCCCGGGGACCGGGCGGGCCCCCGCCGCGGATGCATGCCCCAGGGCCGACAACAGCGGCCGGTTCCAGCGGCTACTTCGCCTACGCCAGCGAGCTGCAACTGGACCCGGACGAATCCTAGGCGCCAGCTGCCGGGGCCGTTACGGCTTGAGCACCACCTTGATACAGCCGTCGTCCTTCTTCTGGAACTTCTCGTACATCGCCGGGGCGTCGCTGAGCGCGGCGGTGTGCGTGACCAGGTCGCCGATTCCCAGCGGATCGGCCGAATCGGCGGCCAGCGGCACCAGGTCGTCGATCCACCGGCGGACGTTGCACTGTCCCATCCGCAGCGTGATCTGTTTGTCGAAGAGCGTGAGCATCGGCATGGGGTCGGCCTGGCCCGCGTAGACCCCGGAGAGCGAGATGGTGCCACCGCGGGCAACGGCGTCGATCGCCGTGTGCAGTACGGACAGCCGGTCCAAGCCTGCCGTCGACATCAACTTCTTGGCGACGGCGTCGGGCAGCAGGCCGACGGCGAACTGCGCCGTGGCCGCTGCCGGCGCCCCGTGCGCTTCCATTCCGACCGCGTCAACCACCGATTCGGGACCGCGGCCCTGGGTTGCGTCACGCAGTTCGGCGGCGACCGTCGAGCCCCAGGTCAGTGTCTCGATGCCGTGCCGGCGGGCCATTTCCAGCCGCTCGGGGATGAGGTCGATACCGATCACGCGGTGGCCCAGCTGCCGGCCGATGCGGGCGGCAAACTGGCCGACCGGGCCCAAGCCGAAGACGGCCAGCGTGCCTCCGTCCGGGATGTTGGCATAGTCCACTGCCTGCCACGCGGTGGGCAGGATGTCCGAGAGGAACAGGTACTGTTCATCCGGCGCCTGACTGTCCTCGATCTTGATGGGACCGTAGTCCGCATGCGGGACACGCAGGAACTCTGCCTGGCCGCCCGGAACAGAACCATAAAGCTCCGTATAGCCAAACAGCGCCGCGCCCGAACCCTTGTCCCTGACCTGCGTGGTTTCGCACTGCGACTGCAGGCCGCGGCTGCACATATGGCAGCGCCCGCAGGCGATATTGAAGGGGACCACCACCCGGTCGCCGGGCTTAAGGCCCGGCACCGCGCTTCCGGTCTCCTCGACAATGCCCATCGGTTCGTGGCCCAAAACGTCGCCCGGGGCGAGGAACGGGCCAAACAGCTCGTAGAGGTGCAGGTCGGAGCCGCAGATGGCGGTGGAAGTGACCCTGATGATGGCGTCGGTGGGTTCCTGCAGGACCGGGTCCGGTACCTCCTCCACGCTGAGCTTCCGCTTGCCTTGCCAGGTCAGTGCTTTCATCAGGGGGTGCTCCCGTCGTTTCCGGCAAGTGTGCTTATCACCCTAAGGAGGGCCGTGAGGGCCCGCAAGGGGCGGAGCGGCGCCGGGCCCCCGCGGCGGGCGGTGAATCCACGGGACGCCCGGAAGCGGTCAGGAAGCGGACCCGCTCCCGGCCCGCTCCCGGCCCGCGCCCCAGCACGGCTCAGGCGCCGCCGACGGGGCCGACGTCGAGAATCCGGACCGCCGCGGAACCGGTTTCGTTGCTGGCGGCCAGGTCCACTTCTGCGCTGATGCCCCAGTCCCGGTTGCCGGCCGGGTCGTCGAAGATCTGCCGCAGTTTCCAGACTGCCTGCTGCTCCTCGATGATCAGCAGCGCCGGCCCGCGTGCGTCGGGCCCGATGCCGATGTCGTCGTATCCCTCGAAGTAGGCGTCCATCGCGTCGGCCCAACGGTCCGCGTCCCAGCCCGCCTCGGCATCCAGGGCGCCAAGCTCTTCTTCCTGCTCGTCGGCAAAAAGCTCTACCCGCCGGAACAGTTCGTTCCGCACCATCACGCGGAAGGCCCTGATATTGTCGGTCAGCTTCGGCGGCTCCTTGGTGAGCACCGATTCGGCCGCGTGTTCGGCGGCCAGATCGGCTGCACCCTTGCCGGCGGCCAGTTCTTCCCATTCGTCCAGCAGGCTGGAGTCCACCTGGCGCACCAGTTCGCCAAGCCACGCAATAATGTCCGCCAGGTCCTCGCGCAGCGCGTCGGCCGGCACCGTCTGGCGCAGGGCCTTGTACCCGTCGGTCAAGTAGCGGAGAACAATGCCTTCGCTCCGGGCCAGTCCGTAGAACTGGACAAATTCAGCAAAGTTCATCGCCCGTTCGTACATGTCCCGGATGACCGATTTCGGCGCGAGTTCGAAATCGCCCAGCCACGGGGCTCCGTGCCGGTAGGTCTCGAAGGCGGCCTCAAGCAACTCGGCCAGCGGCCGCGGATAGGTGACTTCGTCCAGCAACGCCATCCGCTGGTCGTACTCGATTCCGTCCGCCTTCATGGCGGCCACCGCTTCGCCGCGGGCCTTCTTTTCCTGGGCCGAGAGGATTTGCCGCGGTTTCTCCAGCGTGGCCTCGATGACCGACACCACGTCCAGGGCGTAGCTGCCACCCTCGGGGTCCAGCAGGTCCAGGCTGGCCACGGCGAACGGAGAAAGCGGCTGGTTCAAGGCGAAGTTCGGCTGCAGGTCTACCTTCAGCCGGACAAGGTGCCCGTTCTCATCCGGGGCGTCCAGCCGTTCCACCAGACCGGAAACCACCAGTTCCCGGTAGATGCCCAGTGCCTTCCGGATCAGCTTCAGCTGCGAGGCGCGCGTTTCGTGGTTGTGGGTCAGCAGCCGCTTGGCGGCGGCGAACGGGTCCCCGGGGCGCTCCAGAACGTTCAGCAGCATCGCATGGCTGATCGTGAAGCTGGAGGTCAGCGGCTCAGGGTCGCTCTCCACCAGCTTGTGGAAGGTCGGCTCGCCCCAACTCACAAAGCCGGTCGGCGGCTTCTTCTTCACCACCTGGCGCAGCTTTTTCTGGTCGTCGCCAAACTTCGCCACGGCCTTGGCCATCGCCTTGGTGTTCTCCACCACGTGTTCCGGCGCCTGCACGACGACGGTGCCTGCTGTGTCGTACCCGGCCCGCCCTGCGCGTCCGGCGATCTGGTGGAATTCGCGGGCATTGAGCAGGCGGGTGCGCACGCCGTCGTACTTGCTCAAGGCAGTGAGCAGCACGGTGCGGATGGGCACATTGATGCCCACGCCCAAGGTGTCCGTCCCGCAGATGACCTTCAGCAGTCCGGCCTGGGCCAGTTGTTCCACCAGCCGGCGGTACTTGGGCAGCATGCCCGCGTGGTGGACGCCGATGCCGTGCCGGACCAGTCGGTTCAGCGTCTTACCGAAGCCGGCCGCGAAGCGGAAGCCGGAAATCAGCTCGGCAATCCGGTCCTTCTCCTCGCGGGAACAGACGTTGATGCTCATCAGGTTCTGCGCGCGCTCGATCGCCTCAAGTTGGCTGAAGTGCACCACGTAGACCGGAACCTGCTTGGTGGACAGGAGTTCTTCCAGCGATTCCTGCACGCTGGTCTGCACGTAGTAGTAGTGCAGCGGAATCGGCCGCTCCGCGGAACTCACGGTGACCGTGGTCCTGTCGGTGAGCTCGGTGAGTTCCTTCTCGAACCGGGTGACGTCGCCCAGCGTGGCGGACATCAGCAGGAACTGCGCCTGGGGCAGTTCGAGCAGCGGCACCTGCCACGCCCAGCCGCGCTGCGGATCGGAGTAGTAGTGGAACTCGTCCATGATCACCGTGCCGAGGTCCGCCGCGGAGCCTTCGCGCAGCGCGATGTTGGCCAGGATTTCGGCGGTGCAGCAGATGATCGGAGCATCCTGGTTCACTGCCGAGTCGCCGGTGACCATGCCGACGTTCTCCGGTCCGAAAATGTCGCACAAGGCGAAGAACTTTTCCGACACCAGCGCCTTGATCGGGGCCGTGTAGTAGCTGACGGACCCGGTGGACATGGCGTGGAAGTGGGCGGCGATCGCCACCATCGACTTTCCGGACCCGGTGGGGGTGGCCAGGATGACGTTGTTGCCGGTGACCAGCTCCATGACGGCTTCGTCCTGGGCGGGGTAGAGCGACATGCCGCGGGATTCGACCCACTCGGTGAACCAGGTGTAGACGTCGTCGGGATCTGAGGCAGTGCCGGTGTCCGGCAGGAGTTGAAGAAGATTCATGTTCCCTCCAGCTTAGGCGCTGCGCCGCGGGACTACGCGGGCACCGGTTGGCATCACCCGTGGCGTAACCTACTGCCCATGCACTGGGACCCGCACAAGTACGTGGAGTACGCCGACTACCGGAACCGTCCGTTCTTCGACCTGACCGGCCGGATCGCCGCCACCAATCCCGCCGTGGTGGTTGACCTGGGCTGCGGCCCCGGCGGTCTGACCGCCGCGCTCGCCGAACGCTGGCCCGATGCCAAGGTCATAGGGGTGGATTCCTCGGCCGAGATGATCCGCCAAGCCAAGCAGCGGAACAACTCGGCCAACGCGGAGTTTGTGTCCGGGGATATCCGTGACTGGACACCGCCGGACGGGCTGGATGTGTTGGTCTCCAACGCCGCACTCCAGTGGGTGCCAGGACATCAGGACCTGATGCGCGCGTGGCTGCGGGCCATGAAGCCCGGCGCATGGCTGGCCGTCCAGGTGCCCGGGAACTTTGCGGCACCATCGCATGCGCTCATGCGGGCGCTGGCCGGCTCGCCTCACTGGCACCGTCGGCTGGACGGAGTGCTCCGGCATGAGGACGCCGTGTCCGAACCGCGGGACTACCTGGAGCTGCTGTTGGACGAAGGCTGTGAGGCCGACGTCTGGGAGAGCACCTACCAGCAATTGCTGCACGGCCCGGATCCGGTACTGGAATGGGTCCGGGGCACCGGGCTGCGTCCGGTCCTGGCGGCCTTGCCGGCCGCCGAGGCGGCCAAGTTCGAATCCGAGTACGCCACGCTGCTGCGCGATGCCTACCCGGAATCCGAACATGGCACCGTCTTCGGCTTCCGCAGGATTTTCGCCGTGGGGCGCAAGCTCGGCTGAGACTTACTGGCTCCAGGGTTCCTCCTGCACAGCCCCTTCCATGCCGCGGTTGGCGGCCGGGGGGCTGGCCCAGGTCAGGGTGTGGGGGTCCCGCCGTTGACGTTCAGAGTCTCGCCGGAAACGTAGCTGGATTCCGGTGAGGCCAGGTAGACGTAGGCCGGAGCCAGTTCAGTGGGTTGCCCTGCGCGGCCCAACGGCACGTTCTTGCCGAACTCGGGCAGCTTGTCCTTGGGCTGGCCTTCGCTGACCTGCAGCGGAGTCCAGAACGGCCCGGGGGCCACCGCATTGACCCTGATGCCCCGGCTGGCCAACTGCTGGGCCAGGCCCTTGGTGAAGTTGTTGATGGCGGCCTTGGTGGCGGCGTAGTCCAGCAGGAACGGCGACGGGTTGTAGGCCTGGACCGACGTGGTGTTGATGATCGTCGAACCGGGCTGCATGTGCGGCACCGCCGCCTTGGTAATCCAGAAGATGGCGAAGATGTTCGTGCGGAAGGTGTCCTCGAACTGCTCGTCGCTGATGTCTTCGATCTTTTCGACGGCGATCTGCCGCCCGGCATTGTTGACCAGGATGTCCAGGCCGCCCAGTTGTTCGACCGCCTTGGCTACCAGGTCCCGAGACGCCGCGGCGTCCGAAATGTCGCCCGGCAGCAGCACCGCTTTCCGTCCGTCTTTCTCGATCACGGACGCGATGTGCTGGGCGTCGGATTCCTCCGCCGGCAGATAGGAGAGGGCGACGTCCGCGCCTTCCCGGGCGAAGCCGATGGCAACGGCTGCACCGATGCCGGAGTCGGCTCCGGTGATGAGGGCCTTGCGGCCGGTCAGCCTGCCGGTGCCGCGGTATGACTCTTCGCCGCGGTCGGTCTTCGGTTCCAATTCCTTGTCCAGCCCCGGCTCCGGCTGGCTCTGCTTCGGCGGAGAGATGCTGGGGTAGCGGTCAACGGGATTCTGGAACGTGTACTGATCGGACGTCATGTGTGGCTCCTTCCGGCGGCCGGTTCCGGAGACACCCGGCAGCAATGGCTGCGCTGAAGCGGAACGGGTGAGGTCCGGACGGCCAATATGGTCAGTATGCTGATCGTGATGCCACCCTACGCCGTCGGGCATTGGCCGCATAGCCCGGCAAGCGCAGCCGGACCGCGCGCCGGCTGGACCGTAGCAACCAGGAAAGGGCGCCGCCATGGATTCGGATGACCTGAAACCCTTGCCGGGGGATTGGCTCCGGGCGCTGGTCCTGATGGCACATCCTGATGAGGCCGACTCAACTAAAAGACACGTGATGATGCGGCTGAACGCCGCCTCGCGTGGGCTAATCCTTACCGGGCTACTCCAGGTGGGCTAATCCGTACCGCCCCGGGGCTAATCAACGGGGCTGAACGGCAGGTACAGCAGTCTCCAACAGTTTGGCGTATCCGAGGTAGAAGTGGGACAGCCCTATCAATGCGCCGTGAAATTGGAACTCATGGAAAGCCCCTAACACCGGATCTTGAAACAAGGCGGCATGATCTGAGCGTCGATCTCCCCAGTGGATGTACTCGCCATAGTTGAACAGGGAGATTAGCTGGACAGGGGTATGTTGCCGCTTGACTTCGACCAACTCGGGAGGCGCCCCTCGGGTTTTGTACATTTTGGATTGTGCGAGGTCCGACAAATCGAATTGAAGGAGTTTCGCGCGGACGGCGCTCCATCGCTTGAATTGCTCCGTCCGTCTCCCGGCGTGCTCGTCGGCGGCGGACCGAGCGTTTTTGCCTAGAATGCTTCGGACCACGTTGAAGCTTCCCGGTTCATTTTGATCCGAGTGGATCTGGCGGAATAGCACGCTAAATCCGCGCAGTGCTTCCTTGGGCGGGTTGTCGACTTCCACGGTCGCCTCTTGGCCCTGCGTTTGGGAGACGGAAATTCCGCCTTTATGGCTCAGCAGGGTATACGTCGCCAATTCTTCACACGTATGGACGTACCGGCTCACGGCGGCGACGTCTTGGTCGCTCAGTGGGTGGGGCAGCGGTGGAAACGAGGAGGGGTCCGGCAGAGCGAATACGTATTGCAGCTTGCTCCATTGGAAATGGAAGGCGCTGGGATCGGCCGCGAGTTCGACGTAGGGAGGATCGTAGCGAAGTCTGGCTTCCTCCATGATCTGGAGGTCGTGCTCGTCATATTCGTACATCTGATGGTCTGCCACGTCGCCATCGTATCGGGCTGAAATTCAATCCATTCAAAGGAGGATACGGTCTAAACATGACGCAAGAGGAGATCGCCCTATGGGTCCAGATTGGGGCTGTCCTTGCCGCAGTCGGCGCCGCAGTCGTTGCTCTCGTGGTGTCGGCGTTAGATCGACGTAGCGCCCAGAAGATCGCCGAGGAAGATCGCAGGGCGGCGCTGGAGCATGGGCAATTGTTGTATGAGCAAGAGGTGTTGCTCCGGCTCCTCCAGAATCTCCGGCAGGGCGGGTCGAGCGATAAGCAGAAGTCGCGGGATATGGCCGCGGAGGCAGGGGCGATTATTGGGGCTATTGGCCCAGAGCGGTTGCCGCGTAACTGGTCTGCGGTCGATAGGACCGAGGATGAGCTCCGGGAATTTCTGGCCGACGAGAATAATGAGGAATGGCGGAGGCAGGCTGTCGAGGCTCAGCTTGCCCTGAATGAAGTCACAGCGACTATCCGAGGCAAGATTGCGCGACGCACCTAGCAAAGGCAGTACGCCTCGCGTTGAGGGCATAGAAACGCGGAAAGCCCCCGCTGATTGACTTCAGCGGGGGCTTTTGCCTAGGCGACCGAACAGGCGAGCGTCAAGCTACCGGCTCGTCGTTGTCGTCTAGTTCGATTCGGCAGAGGCGGCATTTCGTGCCGCTATTGGGGCCGCGTGCGTGACCGGGGCACTCGTCCGGCTCCCACGCGGGGGCGGCGTTCTTCATGTTTTCGTGTACTTCCATGGCCATGGCCAACATCTTGGTTTCCATAATCAGATAGCCATCGGTTGTGCGCTCCCATAGGCCAGCGGCCACAAGTTCAGCGGCTGTAAGAGTAGATTCTGCCGTTATGTTGTTGAGGTAGTCGTCCGAGACGAAACCAAGAGAGCCGTCGCGGATACTATTCATCATTCCGAAACTGTGAAGCTGGAAAGCGGCGCGAGAGACTACGTGGTCCTCTTGTTCTTCATTGCCGGTGCCCTCAAGGCGCAAGAACTGCGTATGGTCGTCGTCTTCGAAGTCTTTTGACATGGGGCCAGCCTACTTGCCGAGGCGGACACGGAAAGGGCATTAGCGTCAGCTCAGGATGAGGCCCATGGATGAATCGGGCTACGCCGGTGTAACCGAGCAGCTTTATTGGGACGTCGAGGAACAGCGCCAAGCGATAGAAAGGCAACTCCTCTTTGTCCTGCGGCTGTGGCATGACCGAAACGAGAACTATGCCCGCGTGGCGGAGGCGGTGCGTATATCGACGGTGGATCTGCAAAAGCTGGCTCGACAGATCAAAGATGCCGAGGATCGGAAGGACTCCCTACGTTCTCTCGGCAGGATCTTTTCTGTGATTTCGTTCCACAACGAATACGCCCCTTACGTTGCGGGTTCCGGCGGCCAGAGGCCGGGGCAGATTCGCCACAAAATTGAATCTGTCACGGCGGGCGGCCTCCCGGGCCAAGGAAAGCGCCGCTAATCAGCTACCTCTTACCAGTGGGCCTTGAACAGGTCCGGCAGATATGACGGCGGCCGGACCTGCGGCGGGCGTCGGGCCGGAATTTGCGCGCCGGGAGGAGGCGGCGGCAGGCCCTACACTCGGCGGCGACGAGGACGCCTTCGGCGTAGTGCTGGACGAGGACGCGGTCGGAAACACGATCGTGAAAAGTTACGGTCTCAGGCATAGAGAGCTCCTTACGGGTGAGGGCTAGAGGATGATTGCGCGAGCATTGCTCGGGCACCGACGGCGGGCTTGTTTGGCTCGCTCGGCGCGTTGGGCGGCTTGGCAGGACAGGCACAGGAGCCGACGGCCGCCGGGCGCCGAGGGGCGCGGGACGAGATCGTCGGCGTGCTTCAAGGTGTCGCAGCGGGCGCAGTGTCCGGCGATCATTTGCCAGCCGTGAAACACTCGTGCGTGTCCTCGGCGGGCTTTGGCGCCGGTAGTGATCGGCTTGACGGTCAGGGGCGAATTTACTCGCATGGCAGGGCCTCCGGGCGTGTACACGGCGTGTCATGTAAACGGCCAGGGGTTGAGGAAAGCCCCGGCCCGGCGGCATGCCGGGGCTCTCCTCGGTTAGCGGGCTAGTGGCCTAAAAGTTGCCCCAGCCACGGCGCGCAGTACGCCGGAAAGCGGCGGCTTGGGCCTCCTCGCGCTCCTTGCGCCGGGCGGCGTCGAGCTTGTCCTCCTCGGCCCGGGTTGGCATCCAAGGCTCGGCGCCGTTGCGGATGCTGTTGAGGAACGCCTCCAGCGACGCCGGGCCACGGAGGTACTCGGCGGCCTTGTCGCGGTGCTTGAACTGGAGGTTTGCGCCGATATGGCAAGGGACGTTCGCAAGCAACTTGTGGGCCTTGCGGATCTCGTCCAGGGCGAGCGGCGCCGTTGCCAGCTTGGAGGCCAACTCATGCTGTCCGGCGCGAATCAAAGAGTCGACGGTCGCGCCAGCGGGGACGGTCTCGGCGATCTCTTCCAGCTTGGCGAGCGCCGGGGCGAAGAGCGCCTCACGGACGATAACGACGATTTCGTCGCCGACGTGGGCGGCCGAGGTGACGAGATCCCGCACAACGCGGAGAGCCGCCTCGCGGAGGACGTCGTCCTTGGTATCGACAAACGCCAGCGCGCTAATCGTCTTATCAGGGTTCTTGCTGGACAGGACGGCGTTGACGGCCTCGGCCTCAAGCTTGGCGCGGTCGAGGCCCGCCCGCTCGCTGGTGATGTGGCGGGCGTCAGCCAGCAGAGCGGCGACTTCCGGTGGGAGTTGGATGCCCTCGCGGTCGAGCTTGTCGAGCGCCCCGGCATACCGGCGAGTATCCATGTCGAGCTGGTGGAGGTTGGAGAGGTTCAGGGTGTTAGCGGTCATTTGTGGGGCTTCCTTTCGGGGCGTGGGATTAGTTGAGGGTGGGGAGGCCGAGACGGGAAAGCTCGACGTTGAGGCTTGCTGTCTGGCTTTCAACCTCGGCGCGGGTCTCCGGGAGGTCGAACGCCGCAAGGCTGGCGATATGGTCGGCTCGCCTCACGACGTCGGCGTACTGGGCCGGGTCGATATTTGAGGCGTCGGCCATTGCGGCGAGTTGGGCGCCGAACGGACCGTAGGGGCTAGAGGGCATTGGGTTTCCTTTCGATGGGTTCGCCGTCGACGTTTAGGCCGATGGTTGCGAGGATCTGGAGGGCTTGACGACGCCAGATCGCCGCGTGCCACTCGTCGACGCCGGGGTCGGCGGCCATATCGAGGGCATCGGCGGCGGCCTTGAGTAATGGGTATTGCTCCGGCGTCGTGTACCGGGCGCCGTTGCTGAGGAGTTTGCCGCCGGACGTCATGGCCTCCGGGCCTCCTTGAGCTTGGCGTCGATCGGCGAGAGCTCGGCCCGCTCGCGCTTGGCGCGGTTGGCGCGCTTGCGGGCGGCCTTGTCGCGGTCGCGGTGGGAGACGCAGTAGGTGAGCCGGGCCCGGGTTCCGGCGGAGGTCGGGACGAGACGGTCACAGTCTGAGTCGCCGCAAGGCACTACGTAGCGGCCGGGGACGGACCAGGACTTGCCGGTCGTAGGTTCGGCGGGCGAGACGGCGGCCTCTGCCTTGGCCCTATCCACTATTTCCGACTTGGCCAGCACCGGCGCGGCGCCGATCAGCCGCGCGCGTTCGGAGGCGAGGGCGATCGGAAAATAGCGGTCCTTGGTCGGGTCGTAGTTGGCGATCAGTCCGGCGTGCAAGTGCTCGCGCCGCTTGGTCTGTCCCATGATTTGCCATTGCGGGCGGGTATACGGGGCGCGGAGTTTCGCCGGAGGGAAGTCGTCGGCCGTCGGCATGGTTACGAACCGTGCCAGGGGCCCGCTCAGGTGCTTGTCGGCGAGCTTCACGGCTCGGGCGGTGGCTACGCGGAGGTAAACGTCGTCGATAGGTTCAGCGGTCAATTGGTCTCCTTGGCGGGGGCGTGGGCGGACTTGGCGACGGCGAGCTCGGCCTCTAGCCGGGCGGCCTTGGCCTTGAAGTAGGCGAAGTTGTGGCCGAGGTAGTAGACGTTTTCCCTCAGGTGGGCGACGGTTTCGTCGGCGGTGAGTGGATAATCGAGGCTCGGCGTGAAGTCGGCGGCGTAACGGTACCGCCGGAGGGAGAGCGGCAGGCTCAACGGGGGCTCCTTTCAAGAGTCGAGACGCGGCGCCTTATAGCGGCGAGGAGGACGCCGAGGTCGAGGAGATTGGTCTCGATCTCGTCGGCGTCGCGGGTCGGACAGTAAGCGGGGCGCGTCAAGGGCTGGGCGGTCATAAGGGCTCCTAGGGGCGGGGCGGGTTAGGCCCGGCGCCTTGCGGCGCGGGCGGTGGCGAGGTCGACGACTGCGCCGTCGGTGCCGGTGGCTTTGCGGTAGGTTTCGCGGGCGCGGTCGCGCATGGCTTCCAGCTCGGCGAGGCGCGCGGTAACGCTCAAAAGGCGTTCGCCAGCGTCGGCGGCCCGTTCATAGGCGGCGGCGAGCTCGTTAGCGTCGTCAACGGTCATTTCGTCGGTCTCCTCGGTCGGTTCGGGTATTACGTACTGGAGCGCCGAGCCGTGGGCGCCTCGGCGGCGGGCGCCGAGGAGTTGATCGGCGACCTCGTAGAAGATCTTTCGGCGCGGGATACGCGGGCGTTCCGGGTATCCGTCCTCCTCGGCGATCTCCTCCCATGACTCGCCGGGCGGGACGTCCTCGTATTCGCCGATGGCCTCCTCGATCACCTCGACGGCGACGTCGTAGAGCTCGGCGGCAACAACGCGGGAGCCGGGGGCGGGCGTCTCGTCGCCGCCGTCCCAGCCGGTGAGGTAGTTCTCAACCCACCAGCGCGCCGAGGAGATCTCGGCCTCGCGCTCGCGCTTGCGTTGGGCGGCCTTGCGTTCGGCGGCGGTCATGGCTGGCGGACGCTCGGCATGGGCTTTCGGAGGCTTGTATGCGGGTACCAGTGTGCGGAGCTTGGCGACGGCGTCGCGCAAGTACCGGCGGACTGTTGAGTCCTCGGCATGTAGGGCCAGGAATCTAACGTCTCGGTAAGGACGCCCGGCTTGGCCGGTGCTGAGCTCGGGCAGGGCGGCGAGCTCGGCGCGGATCTCGTCAACGAGCGCCTCGACCGCGAGCCCGGCGGGCTCGTCGTCAGAGCCCAACGGACGCCGGAGGAGCGTGCCGCCGGACTTGAATATCTCGGCCTTGCTCTGGAGGAGGGGCAGGACGTAGACCTCGGCTAAACGCCGAGGCGAGGGGGCCTCGATCCAGAGGCCGGAGTCCAGCTTGTGAGTAAAAGACTTGTCGGTAGCGTCGCCGTCGCGTAGGCGGCGGAGTGCGGTAATTGGGTCTGTCATTGGTAGCGATCGGATCTTTCAGACAGGGCGCCGGGGGCAGATGGCGCCGGGACGTGCAAACGAGTTAGCCGAGGAGTCGGACAGCTTGGCGCCGCAGATCCTCGACGACGGCCGGGTCGGCGCCGGAGGCGAGAGCCTCGGTCATGCGTGCCAATAGGTCATGCGCGGCGACCTTGCGCTCATCGGTGCGCTGGCGGTGGGCAGCGGCGCGGCAACGACCGGAGCAATGTCGGGCGTCGTCGCGTATGGCCTCAAATTCTCGGCCGCAGACTTGGCAAGCAAACGTGTAAGTGTTCACGCGGGCGCTCCTTTCTCGGCGTCGTTGCGTGCGATTGAATGGCAAATAAAAAGCAGGCGAGGGCGGGAGCCCGCCGAACGAGGAGTAACCGCCATAGTTTGCTTTTCTCGATCGGCGGGCGGCCCTTGCGCCCCAAAGGAGCCCATACTGAGCTCGCCATGGTGTCGCCGACTGGATCGGCGCCTCCGGGCAGTGCCCGGGAGGTCTTATGCCGCGCTTGGGGTCGCTACCCTCTCTCGTTGCCCAGACGAGAGCCCGGCGCGCGGCAAAGTCTTTGTGTAATAGGAGGTGGCCAGCGATGCCGGATCTGCTCACGGTGGGGCCACGTTTTTGCGCTGCGGCAATTTGGGCGCGGCGGGGCTAACCCTCTAAAACCTCATAGATACAGGTGCGGCACCTTGCACTTCGCTGCGATTCTCGGAGAAGTGTTACCAGGTCGGCCGATGGGCCCTTGGTAGGGGACGGACGGCGGTTGCGCCGGGGTTGCCGGGCGGTTGCCAAGCACGAGGACGCCGAGTAGAGGCGGCCGGTGGGCGGGGTTGCCAGCGCCGGAACGACGCCGGTAGGGGGTGAGGGTGGCGCAAACCGGTCACGAGTGACTGAACTGCCTATATCTCTATTACCCCTCAAGAGAGAGAGTTCTCGAAGCGGGAATAGGAGAAGTGAAGATTCAGTACCTCGTGACCACTTTGCGCCACCCAAGCCCCCGCTATCGGCGCCGCTCCGGCGTCCCGCCGCTACCCGCCTCCGGCGGTCGGCCTCCAACGGCGCCACGACGTCGCTGAGACCATGGCTGCTATCTGTAGACTGGCGTGCATGAAAAAGTTGGGGAAACCATTTATCATCACGGCCGTTGCCCTTGCGCTGGCTGGCTGCTCAGTGGGAGCACAAGAGCCAGCATCGGCGGACACGGCCACCGCAGCGGACACGGCCACCGCAGCGGCCACGGCCACCGCAGCGGTCACGGCGACCGCCCCGCCAGAGCCGGAGATCGCCGAGGGATTTCAATTCACCGGCGACAAGTATGCGGACATGGCAAGCACCGGATTTATCCCCAAGGACTACTCAATGGACGAGCTTTTTGCGAACCTCGCCGAATCGGTATGCGACTCCAGCCTGACGGAGAAGCTCCTCTTCGAGACAAAGTTTGAGCGGGACGTCCGCAACGACTCCAGGGCATATGGGCAGGATCCGCTGCGCGTCGTAGCGCACTATGAATGTCCGGAGCGCGCGGAGCTGGTAGAGGACGTCCTCGCCCACAACTAGAGCTTCGTCATGTTCCCATGGGCGGCTCGGCTTAGGCGCGTCCCGTGTCAGAGAACGTCAGACCAAGTACAGCGGGCTCTGAGCCATAGGGAATGTCAAAGCGCAAAAAAATGCGCACAAAAAGGCGCCTAAGCCGGGGAAGCTCGCGTGGGGTGCCCCCGGGGGGCTACACCCCCCACACGTTCTTTGTAGGCTCTAAATTAGATGGGAAAGCGGGCTTGGAGGACGGCCACCAGACCGTCGCTCAGTTCAGCCTCTGAGCCCTCAAGACCTTCTACAAACTCGACACCGGCCCCCTCGGGAGTCAGTCTTGCGTCGATGCCGAGGCCGGTGCACAGCGCGAGGAGCCGCCGCGCGAAATCATCTGGGGCAAGCTTTGGACCAGGAACGCGCGGCACACGGACCTCAATGGTCTGAACTGTTCCGGGCTCGACGTGTGTCATGGCTGAGAACCTAGCACGCGAATGTGTCCGCTAAATGCTGAGCGGTATGACTGGACCGCGCTGCTACTGTGCCGCAATTTGTCGCTCGCTCGATCCGGTGCGTGCCAGTGTGGCGGCATACCCGGCGGAGCAGCAGTGCCGGTACAGGGCGGCGGCAGCGGTGCGGTAGGCAGGACCAGCGATGGCGCCCCCGATGCTGGCAGGCAGGCCCGGGCCTCGAATAAGCCGAGGGCAGGGCGTCGGTGCGGCGCCCGGGCCGCCAAAGTTAGCGCCCCGGAGACGCCTCTAGGGGGCCAGGGAGAGTCGTGGCATTCAGGAGGCGAGGAGGCCCCGCAGAGCGCCGCAAGAGACCCCCGGTGTTCTGCCTCGGGGGCCTTGCTGGGTCGTGTGGTGCGAGTGCCTATGCGGCGGCGTCCCAGCGCCACGGAATGACGAGGCGCGAGGGCTCAAAACCCTTACGGCCACGATTCGCCGACGGGAGGAGTTCGATAGGTCCGGCGAGGGCCTCCCGAAGTAGCGCGCGGCGCTGAGCGGTCGTGGTCTCCTCGTCGTCGTCGGTGTCGTGCCATACCTCGGCGTAGGTGCGGCCCGTCGGGATCTCGACGACCTCGGCGACGGCGGGGGCGGCCTCCAACTCCTCGCGGGTGGCGCGGAGCGCGGTGAGCCGCTCCACGAGGGCTGGGACATCGGCGCCGGGCTCAGTCATGGCCTTAGCGGTTTCGGCGAGGGCCTCCTCGACGGCGGCCCGCGCGGCGAGGTCGCGGACCTCCTCGCGCCGGAGGACGACCTCCAGCTTCCCGACGACGGCGAGGAACTCCTCGACGACGGCCTCCTCAACGGCGTCGGCGTTCACGGAGAGCCAGCTGTCACAACGGCCTTGCTTCGAGGAGCATGAATAGCGCGCTACGCGCTCGCCGTTGCGGTCCTTATCGCCCTGCCCGGCGCGCATGGGGCGTTTACACGACGAGCAGACGAGGACGCCGGAGAGGAGTCGGGCCGCCCGGACACGGCGCGGTCGGCCAGCGGCGGCCCCGGTAAAGGGCGGGTACAGGGCTCGGAGGCGCGCGGAGTCCTCCGGCGTAATCAGCGCGGGCCAGACGGAGATGGGGAGGCCGCGCTCGTCACGGAGGAGCTCGCCACGGTGCTTGACGCGGCCGAGGATCGCGTCGCCGGTCAGGAGGACGCGGAGTGAGCCCGGCGTCCAGGCGTTGCCGCGCGTTGTGCGGGCCCCGGCATCATTCAAGGCATTCACAGCACCGTAAAGGCTACCGCCGCCGAGGACGTACTCGACGGCCGTGCGGACGTGGGCGGCGGCCTCCGGGTCCACCTCCAACACGCGGCCTTGACCGTCGGGCGCCGGAGCGGGCCGGTAGCCAAAGGGCAAGTTTCCGCCCGCATACTTTTGCGAGCTCACGAGATAGTTACGGGCGTTGCGGACGCGGGCGGCAGTGTTCAGGCGCTCTTGCTTCGCTTGTCCGGCGTAGAGGCTGGCGATCGTCTCCCACATAGCAACGTCACTACGGAGGCCGTCAGTGGCCACAAAGAGCGCCGGGCGGCCGGGCGTCGATGCCTCGCGAGCGTCTAGGGCCTCGACGATCGCGAGGACGTCGCGGAGACCACGACGGCCGAAGCGGTCGAGCTTCCACACGGCGAGCACGTCGGCGGCGTCCTCGCGAAGCATGGCGAGGGCGCGGTTAGCCTTGTCTCGCTCCTTGCCGCCGGAGACGCCGTCGTCGGTGAGCACCTGAACGACGTCCCAGCCCTCGCGGCGCGCGAGATCGCGGAGATCGCGCTCTTGGCGGACGATAGAGGTCGACTCTTCCGTCGTAACGGAGAGGCGGAGGTACAGGACGGCGCGGAGCGGGCGGCGTGGAGTGGTCATGTGTTTATTGTAGAACTCCGGTGATCCCGAGTACGGGATTGCGGCGGCTGTTGCCGAATGGACCGCACAGGGCAAGGACGTCGCGTACGTCTTGGCGACCAGGGGAGAGGCTGGCATTGCCGGGCTGCCTCCCCGGGAGGCCGGACCGCTGCGCGAACAGGAGCAGCGGGCCGCCTGCCGGGCGGTGGGGGTCACGGAGGTGTCGTTCCTCGATTATCCGGATGGCCGGCTGGAGGAAACCCTCCAACTGCGCCGCGATCTTGCCCGCGAGATCAGGACCTTTCGACCGGAGGTCGTGGTGACACTGAACCACCGGGATACATGGGGCCGGGGGGCGTGGAATTCGCAGGATCATCAGGTCATGGGCCGGTCGGTCCTCAACGCGGTGGCGGATGCCGGCAACGAATGGATCTTTCCGGAGTTGGCGGCACAGGGTCATCGGGCGCACACCGTTTCGTGGACAGCGGTCGCCTCCACGCAACCCACGCATTATCTCGACGTCGGACACCGTGCGTTGGACTGTGCGCTGCGCTCGCTGTCAGCACACCGCCGCTATCTAGAGGCGCTCAGCGATCGGCCCGTGGAGGAGCAGGCGGCCGAACAGCTCGCGCTGGTGACCGGCGGCCGGCCCCGTATCAGCTTCGAGTTGTTCGGGCTGTAGCCGGGACAACGAGGTTTCTTGCATCAACTCGCGGCAAAAGGTCAGCAAGCTTTCTACTTGGCGTAAGGCGAGGTAGTCTGGCTGCATCTGTTGAAATCCTGAACCGAAAGAGGTGTTGTCATGGGTATGGGCGACAAGTTCGATGCTGCGAAAGACAAGGTCACGGGCAAGGCAAACGAAGCCGTCGGCGAAGCGACCGATGATAAGTCGCGGGAGATGAAGGGCAAGGCTCAGCAGGTTCAGGGCGAGGCCAAGGACAAGCTGGCCGACGCCAAGGCCCATCTGAACGAGGACGCCGACCGGGCCACCGATGACACCGAAGGTGGCGGCAGGCGCTAAGCGTTTTTGCCAACTCGGAAGCCTCCGTGGACCGCTGGTTCACGGAGGCTTCCGGCGTAAGGGCATGATTCCTGGCACCGACAGTCGCGGGGCAGCCTATGGCTCTTCAATTTCGCCGCAGCCTGTGGTAATCCTACGTAACCTTATAAACCTGCCTGTGCGTTCATCGCTGCTTGCAGGGCGGTGCACGCGAAGCGGCTCGAACAATCTGAAGGGACTGATGTCCGTGACTACCGCAAGGGAAATCATGACCGGTGGCGTTGAATGCATCGGAGAGAACGAGACGCTGGAGTTGGCTGCCCAAAAGATGAAAGACCTGGACGTCGGGTCGCTCCCCATCTGCGGTGAGGACAACCGACTCAAGGGCATGGTCACCGACCGCGACATTGTGATCAAGGTCCTGGCCGGCGGCCAGGATCCGCGCGAGGTGAAGGCCGGCGAGTTGGGCCAGGGCAAGCCTGTGACAATAGGCGCCGATGACAGCATCGAAGAAGCCATCAAGACCATGCAGAGCCACCAGGTGCGCCGGCTGCCGGTCATCGACGGGCACGAACTGGTCGGAATACTCAGCCAGGCCGATGTGGCCCGGAACTATCCCGAGGACCGCGTGGGTGAACTTGTCGAGTTCATTTCCTACTGACCGGGGCGGCCATCATGGCGGAGCAGTTGCCCGATGGGTATGCCAGATACATGGCCGGGCTGGAGCAGAGCCAGGCGGACGCCATTCTCCCTGTGCTGAGGCAATCGGCCGCGGACGGTGAGCGTGGCGTACTGGTGAGGTTCCTTCCCAACGAAGTTCAGGCCATGGCGTCCGAGGACGTCCCGTTTGGAACCATCCGGGAAGAACGGTACGACGAATAGGGCCCGGCCAGAGTCGGGTGAGTAAAGCCCGGGATGCCTGCAGCATCCCGGGCTCTAGCCTGTCACGATCCCGAGGGGCAAAAGATGGTGCCGCGATGTTTCGGGATTCATTGCCGCAGGGGGGAAGCGCTTGTAAGCTCACTGCAGTGGAGCGGAATCGGCTCCCGGGTCTACCTGGAGGCAGCGCATGGACGGGTCAACTGCCGGTCGGTCAGAAGTGGCACTTTTAGGTTCGGGGGGAACCTAATGCGGCATCGGCACCTGCCTCCCGCGGACGACTTCCCAGTGGAGTTGGCTCTCCTTGGCGACCCGGAACTGCTGGCGTTGTACGGCAGGGCCATGCGGCAATTGGAGCGGGAGAGCATCCAATTCGGGGCGGCGGACCCGGAGACCGAGTTCCGCCTTGAGGAGCTGCGCGTCGAGTTGGACCGGCGGGACAGCAGGGATGCGCTGAGGGCCAGCAAGCGTCGAATCCGCGGGCTTTACGGCGGAATCGGAAGCGAGCCGCCGGACTCACTGTACGACGGCGAGATCTAGGCGCGGTCCACGGGCCCCTGTTGGCCGCTGTGGCGGGCGCAGTGCGCGCAACAGAACATGTGCGCACACGGGCGCCATGGCGTGGATGGCGCACTCAAAGCTGTCGAAGGTTCCGGATTGGCCGCCCAAGGTGACTTGTCGTAGTCGTTGCCGCACGTGTCGCAGACCGCCATCGTTTGCTCCCGGGTTCGGTTGCCCGCCGCGCACGGTGTGCGGTGTACGGCAAGCAGATTTACTGAGGCTTCTGATGGATTCAAGCTACCCGGGCTCGGGGCGGGCGTAAACCATTCCCTTGATGCGGGCAACCCCGCCTGCGGCGCGCTCCAAGAGGCTTGGGTATAGTTATAGACAGTAGCCTTACCAATAATGATGTTGAATCGAAGGGGCAGACGATCATGATCGCCAACGACAGTTCACGTGCCCATGCCGGCGAGCACAATTTCGGGGAATCCGGGGGCGGGTTACGGGACCCTTGGTGCTCCGCCTGCAACAGCGACGAGTATCTGGTATTCGACGCTGTCACGCTGCTTCCGCCGGGGCCGGGCGCTCCCGCGCTGCCGCGGTGGGACGTTAGCTACTGGTGCAGCCACTGCGACGGCTATTACGGACATCAGACCTTCAAGGTGCCCGCCTCGGAAACAGGGACTGTGGGGATCGATTTCGGCGCCGACGGCTACATGCACTGCGGAGAACCCATGCAGCCGGTGGAACGAGTCGATCAAGCGATCCTCGACCCTGTCGATGCAGGTTCGCCGGAGACCGGCCCGCTGCCGACGGTGCGCGTGAACGTTGAAATTCTGCGCTGCCGCTGCGGCTTCAAGATGGAGGTACCCATCTGAGGCTACGACGGAGCAACATCCGTGCTCCCGGTATATCGCGCCGGAGGCACGGGACCGGATTCTCCTACCGCCACCCCGATGGTTCGAAGCTTACCGGCGACGAACTCCGCAGGGTCAAGGCGCTGGCGGTTCCGCCGGCATGGTCCGACGTTTGGATCTCGCCGGCGGCGAACGGCCATATCCAGGCTGCGGGAACGGACGACGCCGGGCGGCGGCAATACATCTACCATCCCCGTTGGCGCGAAATCAGGGACCGGGAGAAGTTTGACCGTGCGCTGGCCTTCGGCCGTACCCTGACCGCTGCACGGCGGAAGGTGACGTTGCTGCTCCGGTCGGGGGACACCACCCGGGAGGTGGCCTGCGCCGCGGCGTTCCGCTTGCTGGACAGCGCGTCATTGCGGATCGGCTCCGACGTCTATGCCGAGGACAACGGATCCTACGGGGTGACCACCTTGCTGGTCCGCCATGTCCAGGTGCACGAGGACACCATCAGGCTGGATTTTCCGGGCAAGAGCGGACTGCAGTGGGACGTCGAAGTGAAGGATCCGGACCTTGCCGCCTGGCTTGGCATGGCCAGAGGGAAGAACGCGGACGATCCGGCCATTGGCTACCGCGGCGCCGACGGTAGCTGGTCCGGGCTGGCCGCTCCCGAGCTGAACGAGTTCATTCACGGGCTCTGCGGGCCGGATTTCAGCGCCAAAGACTTCCGGACGTGGCAAGGGACCGTCGCCGCCGCCGTTGAACTGGCTCGCTATAACGGCAAGCCCGGCCTCACGGCGCGGCGCAAAGCGGTGGTGGCCGCCATCAAGGCCGTGGCGGAGCGGCTTGGCAACACGCCCGCCGTTGCGCGCTCATCGTATGTGGATCCGCGGCTGGTCGACCGCTTTATGGACGGGCAGGTTCCGGACGCCGTCACCTATTCCGCGGCCGAGCGCACCCTGCCGTCTTTCCTCGGCAACGGGGATCAGAAATAGCGCGCGGCGCTAGAATGAGAGAGCCCCGGCAGGCGGGATTCCCCCCAACGTCCACGTCTGCCGGGGTTGTTGACCCCTGCCTACCAGCCGCGGGATTTCCACTCGTCCAGATGGGGCCGCTCCGCGCCAAGCGTTGTTCCTTTGCCGTGTCCGGGATGGATCACGGTGTCGTCGGGCAGGTAGCCGAACAACCGGTCGTGGACGTCGTTGAAAAGGGAAGCAAAGCGCTCCGGATCCTTCTGTGTATTGCCCACGCCGCCGGGAAACAGCGAGTCGCCGGTAAACACGTGCGCGGGGCCGTCCGGAGCACGGTAGAGCAGTGCCACCGAGCCGGGGGTGTGCCCTCGCAGCTTGATGGTTTCCAGCGAGAATCCATCGAACCGGCTGACGTCCTGATGCTCGAGCGAAACATCGGTGGCCACCTCGATGGCAGGAATATCCTCCGCGCCGGCGGCTGTTTTGGCCCCGGTGGCGGCTACCGCGTCCGCCAAGGCGCGGACATGGTCCCAGTGGCTGTGCGTGGTGATAATCAGCGCGAGCTGAGCGGGCCCGGCCGCATCCGCGGCCCCCTCGCGCAGGAGCTGCTGGATGGCCGGAAAGTCGTCGGCAGCATCAATCAGTACCTGGGTGCCGGACTTTTTGGCCGTGAGCAGATAAACGTTGTTGTCCATTTCGGAGACCGAAATGCCGCGGATAGTGACTGCAGGATCTTCGTGTAGCAACATGCGTTCCAGCCTACCGACAGTCGACCCGGGCGGCTCCGGATGTCATTCTGGTTGTAGCAGTGGACAGGCCGGTTGTTGGGGACACGACGAGGAGCGGGCGCGGGCGATGGAAGCGAGTGGTTTTGACTGGCGGATGAACCGCGACAGCGCCGTGCCGCTGTTCGAGCAACTGAGGCTGCGGATCATTGAAGCGGCCGATGCCGGGGAGTTGCCGGTGGGCACCAAGCTGCCGCCCGTCCGGCGGCTGGCCGATCATTTGGGTGTGGTGCCGAATACGGTGGCCCGCGCCTACCGGGAGCTGGAAACCGCCGGCCGCGTGGAGACGCACGGCCGGGCCGGTACGGTGGTCAGCGCCGGCGCGGGCAAGGCCCGGCAACAACTGGGCGACGCCGCCGAAGCATTCGCGCTGGCGGTACACGCCCAGGGAATCGGCACCAAGGAGGCCCTCGCCGCGGCCAAGGCCGCGATGGAACGCCACGGCATCAAGTAGTGCTGTATCAGGTAGCCCGGTAACACCTGGCCGCTCAAGCAAGGAGACCCGGGCCCCGCCGAGGCGGCCCAAGAACGTTGCCGAGCTGCGCCGTCGTGCTGTGCGGTGGTGCCAAGCGGCGGCAAATGCGGACAGTGGTTGTCCGCAAAGCCGCCCGCCGTGACCGATGTAATACAAGTTCGAACGAATTTTCGATTAGAGTAGATACCGTGCTAAAAGCGAGTGAAACGTCCGTCCCGGCGACCGATTCGGAGTCCGCCACCCCCGTTTCCCACCCCGCGGATATGTCACGTTTGGTCGTCAAGGGCGCCCGTGAGCATAACCTCCAGAACGTCAGCGTGGATCTGCCCCGCGACTCCATGATCGTTTTTACCGGGCTGTCCGGCTCCGGAAAGTCGTCCTTGGCTTTCGACACGATCTTTGCCGAGGGCCAGCGCCGGTACGTGGAGTCGCTGTCCTCCTACGCGCGCATGTTCCTGGGGCAGGTGGACAAGCCGGATGTCGATTTCATCGAGGGACTGTCGCCTGCGGTGTCGATCGACCAGAAATCCACCAGCCGGAACCCGCGCTCCACCGTCGGCACCATCACGGAGATTTACGACTACCTGCGCCTGCTGTGGGCCCGGGTGGGCCGGCCCTTCTGTCCGCAGTGTGGTGAGCCTGTGGAGAAGCAGACGCCGCAACAGATTGTGGATCAGCTGCAGGAGCTGCCCGATGGGACGCGCTTCCAGGTCTTGGCACCGGTGGTGCGCGGCCGCAAGGGCGAGTTCGTCGACCTGTTCAAGGAACTGAGTGCCAAAGGTTTCTCCCGCGCCAAGGTGGACGGCAAGCAGGTGCAGCTGTCCGAACCGCCGAAGCTGGGCAAGCAGTACAAACACACCATCGAGGTGGTGGTGGACCGGCTGGTGGCCAAAGACGGTATCCACCAGCGCCTGACGGACTCGGTGGAGACAGCCCTGGCGCTGGCGGAAGGCCGGGTGCTGGCCGACTTCGTGGACGTCGACGAGGACGACCCGGACCGTACGCGCGCCTTCTCCGAACACTTGGCGTGCCCGAACGAGCACCCGCTGGCCATCGACGAGATCGAACCGCGCTCGTTCTCGTTCAACAATCCGTTTGGCGCCTGCCCCGCCTGCACCGGCATTGGCAGCAAGCTCGAAGTCGACGTTGACTTGGTGGTCCCGGATCCGGACCGGAGCCTGGCCGACGGTGCCATCGCCCCCTGGTCGCTCGGCAAGGCCACCCAGGAGTACTGGACCCGTCTGCTCGAAGGTCTCTCGCACGAGCTCGGATTCTCCATGGACGAGCCGTGGAAGAACCTGCCGAAGAAGGTCCGCGACGCCGTGCTGCTCGGCAAGGACTTCAAAGTGGTGGTGCAGTACCGCAACCGCTTCGGCCGGGAGCGCAAATACTCCACCGGCTTCGAAGGCGCCTTCCAGTACATCCACCGCAAGCATGAGGAAACCGAGTCCGAAATGGCCCGGGACCGCTACAAGGAGTACATGCGGGAAGTGCCGTGCCCGGAGTGCAACGGCGCACGGCTGAATCCTGCCTCGCTGTCCGTGCTGATCAACGGCAAGTCCATTGCGGACGTTTCCGCCCTGCCGCTGCGCGAGGCCAGCTCCTTCCTGGACGGCTTGGACCTGACGGCCCGCGAGGCCCAGATCGGCCACCAGGTGCTCATCGAGATCCAGGCGCGGCTGCGCTTCCTGCTGGATGTGGGCCTGGAGTATCTGAACCTGGAGCGGGCGGCCGGCACGTTGTCCGGCGGCGAGGCACAGCGCATCCGGCTGGCCACCCAGATCGGTTCCGGCCTGGTCGGCGTCCTCTACGTGCTGGACGAGCCTTCGATCGGTCTGCATCAGCGGGACAACCGGCGGCTGATCGAGACCTTGACTCGGTTGCGCGATCTGGGGAACACCCTGATTGTGGTTGAGCACGACGAGGACACCATCGCCGAGGCCGACTGGATTGTGGACATCGGACCGGGTGCCGGTGAACACGGCGGCGAAGTGGTCCATTCCGGATCCCTGCAGGAACTGCTGGAGAACACCCGTTCCATCACCGGCGACTACTTGTCCGGCCGCCGCCGGATTGAGCTTCCCGCCAAGCGCCGGAAGGTGGACAAGAAGCGCCAGTTGAAGGTGGTCGGTGCGCGCGAGAACAACCTCCGCGGCATCGATGCGCAGTTCCCGCTCGGCGTCTTCACCGCGGTCACCGGGGTCAGCGGCTCCGGCAAGTCGACGCTGGTCAACGACATCCTCTACAAGGTGCTGGCGAACAAGCTCAACGGGGCCAAGCACGTGGCCGGCCGGCACACCAGGGTGGAAGGGCTGGACCAGCTGGACAAGGTCATCCACGTGGACCAGAGCCCGATCGGCCGCACCCCCCGCTCCAATCCGGCCACCTATACGGGTGTCTTCGACAACATCCGGAAACTGTTCGCCGAGACCAACGAGGCCAAGCTTCGCGGCTACCTGCCCGGCAGGTTCTCCTTCAACGTGAAGGGCGGCCGCTGCGAAGCATGCTCGGGCGACGGCACGCTGAAGATCGAGATGAACTTCCTGCCGGACGTCTACGTACCGTGCGAGGTCTGCCACGGCGCGCGCTACAACCGGGAGACGCTGGAGGTCCACTACAAGGGCAAGACCATTGCCGAGGTGCTGGACATGCCGATCGAGGAGGCAGCGGACTTCTTCGCCGCGTTCACCCCGATTGCCCGCCACCTGCGGACCTTGGTGGACGTCGGGCTGGGCTATGTCCGGCTGGGCCAGCCCGCCACCACGCTGTCCGGCGGCGAGGCACAGCGCGTCAAGCTCGCCAGTGAACTGCAGCGGCGCTCGAACGGGCGCAGCGTCTATGTGCTGGACGAACCGACCACCGGGCTGCATTTCGAGGACATACGCAAGTTGCTGCAGGTGCTGCAGGGCTTGGTGGACAAGGGCAACACGGTGATCACCATCGAGCACAACCTGGACGTGATCAAGAGTGCCGACTGGGTAGTGGACATGGGTCCCGAAGGGGGCTCTGGCGGCGGTCAGATCATTGCCAGCGGCACACCCGAGCAGGTTGCGGCAGTCGATGGGAGCCATACCGGCCGGTTCCTGGCGGAGGCAATCGTTAACCAGTGAGCCGCGACGGGATGACATATTCCGCCGCAGGAATGGGTTCCGGCCGATCCGCGGATCTGTGGGAAAATGCCCGGGTGACTCATTTGCCTGCGCTGGTCTTGTTCGACCTAGACGGAACCCTAGTTGACCCCGCGGGCGCAATCACCAGTGGAATCGCCGGCGCTTTGGAGGCCGCCGGACTGCCGGTTCCACCGGAGGACATGCTGGGGACGTTGGTGGGGCCGCCGCTCGGCGATTCGTTGCGCGGCGCGGGCGTGCCGGAGGACAGGCTCGGCGAAGTGATCGCACTGTACCGCGCGGGCTACCGTGCGCACGGGATGGCGGCAAGCCGCGTGTACCCCGGCATCGCCGAATTGCTGGAGCGGCTGCTGACAGCGGGGATGACGTTGGCTGTTGCCACGCAGAAACCGACCGGCATCGCCCGCGACCTCCTCCGCCTGAAGGGCCTGGACACTTTTTTCGGGGGCATCCACGGAGCCGAGGGCGACGACCCGGCACCGCACGATCCGGGACTGGGCAAGGTGCCGATCCTGCAGGCAGCGCTGGAGGCCGCGGACGAGTTCGGTCCGGTGATGATGGTCGGCGACCGGCTTTACGACATGGCTGCTGCGCGCCATCTGGGCATTCCGGGCATCGGGGTCAGTTGGGGATTCGCCGCCGACGGCGAGCTGGAAGCCGCCGGTGCTTCCGCCGTCGTGCGTTCCGTGCCGGAACTCGAAGCCGTCATTGGACGGCTGGCGGTTGCGCAACCGGAGACTGCCTCGGCCGGGGGACCGGGACCGGCCGCATGAAAACCTTCGAAGTGACCCGTGCCTCGTTCCGGGCCGCCTTGCGTGGCAGCTGCCGGCCCACCATAGAAGGCATCGACAACTTTCCGGACGCCGGCCCGGTGATTGTCGCCCCGAACCACCTGTCGTTTTTGGACAGCATCATCATCCAGGCCATGATGCCGCGGAAGGTCGCCTTCTTTGCCAAGGCCGAGTACTTCACCGCGAGGGGGCCCAAGGGCGCCGCCATGCGCTGGTTCTTCAGCGGCGTGGGCTCAATCCCGGTGGAACGGGGCGAGCAGGCGGCCAGCGTGGCAGCGCTGCAGAGCGCGGTGGACGTGTTGGGGCGCAACGAGGCCTTTGGGATCTATCCTGAAGGAACACGGTCCCGTGACGGCAAGCTCTACCGCGGGCGAACCGGTGTGGGATGGCTGGCCCTGACCACTGGAGCGCCGGTGCTGCCGGTAGGGCTGATCGGCACCGAACAGCTTCAGCCCGCCGGGAAGATGTTGGTCCGGCCGAAACACTTCACCGTCCGGATCGGCCAACCGCTGTACTTCGAGCGGACCGGGCGGGGGCACTCGCTGCCGGCGCGCCGTTCCGCGACGGACCAGATCATGGACGCGATCGCGGACCTGACGGGCCAGGACCGCTCACACAGCTATAACAAGACGCCGTCGGACTGACCGGCCGGGCGGCAGATCAGGACTGAGATGACGAAGGGAGTGACCGACGATGGCTGATCCGGCGTCCTACCGTCCGCGGACGGGGGAGATCCCGACCAATCCCGGCGTCTATCGCTTCCGGGACGAGCACGGCCGGGTCATCTACGTGGGCAAGGCGAAGAACCTGCGGTCGAGGCTCAACAACTACTTCGCCAGTCCCAAGAACCTGCTGCCCAAGACCTATGCGATGGTGCATACGGCGGCCTCGGTGGAGTGGACCATCGTGGGCAGCGAACTGGAAGCCATCCAGCTCGAGTACACGTGGATCAAAGAGTTCACGCCGCGATTCAACATCATGTTCCGGGACGACAAGTCCTACCCCTACCTGGCCGTGACCATGGGGGAGAAGTTCCCGCGCGTCCAGGTGATGCGCGGTGAGCGGCGCAAGGGCGTCAAGTACTTCGGCCCGTACTATCCGGCCAAGGCAATCCGCGAGACCGTGGACACGCTGCTGCGGGTTTTCCCGGTGCGTAGCTGCAGCACCGGCGTGTTCAACCGCGCCCAGCGCACCGGCCGGCCGTGCCTGCTGGGCTACATCGACAAGTGCTCGGCGCCCTGTGTGGGCCGGATCTCGCCGGAGGACCACAAGGCGCTGGCAGCCGAGTTTTGTGCGTTCATGGGCGGGGAGGCCGACCGGTTCATCCGTGCGCTGGAAAAGAAGATGGCGGCGGCGGTGGCGGAACTCGACTACGAGGCGGCGGCCCGGCACCGCGACGATATCGCCGCGCTGCGGCGCGTCTTCGAACGCAATGCCGTGGTGCTCAGCGAAGACACCGACGCCGACGTGTTCGCGCTGGCGCAGGACGAGCTGGAGGCGGCAGTTCAGGTGTTCCACGTGCGCGGCGGCCGGATCCGCGGCCAGCGGGGCTGGGTGGTGGAAAAGGTCGAGGACCAGAGCACCGCCGACTTGGCCGAGCACCTGCTGCAGCAGGTGTACGGCGACGCCGACGGGCCGGACAGGATCCCCCGCCAGGTGATGCTGCCGCAGGAGCCGGAGAACGCCGCCGAGCTGCAGGCCTGGCTGAGCACTTTGCGCGGCAGCAAGGTGCAGATCCACGTGCCGAAACGCGGCGACAAGGCTGCCTTGATCTCCACCGTCCGGGAGAACGCCGAACAGGCCCTGGCGCTGCACAAGAGCCGGCGGGCCGGCGACATCACCACGCGCTCTGCGGGCCTGCAGCAGCTGCAGGAGGCGTTGGATCTTCCGGTCGCGCTGCTGCGGATCGAATGCTATGACATCTCCCATGTGCAAGGCACCAACGTGGTCGCCTCCATGGTGGTGGTGGAAGACGGGCTGCCGAAGAAATCCGATTACCGCCGCTTCGCGATCACCGGCGAGGCCGCCCGCGACGACACTTCGGCCATGTACGACGTCATCAGCCGGCGGTTCCGGAACTACCTGGTTGATCAGGGGCGCCTGGCCGCTCCTGCTGCCGCCAACGGAGCTGACGGAGCCGCTGCGGAGCAGCAGGCGCAGCCTCCCACGGACGGCGGGGACACCGCCGTCGTGCTGGAAGCGACAGCGCTGGAAGCGACGGTGCCGGGAGAGGGCGTGCCGAAAGAAACCGTGCCGCAAGAAACCGTGCTGGAAGAGACCTTGACGCCGGCGCCGAAGACCAAGTTCGCCTACCCGCCCAATCTGGTGGTGGTCGACGGCGGGCCGCCGCAGGTTGCCGCGGCCTCCCGCGCGCTGGCCGATCTCGGCATCAGCGACGTGTTCGTGGTGGGCCTGGCCAAGCGGCTGGAAGAGGTGTGGCTGCCCGGCGACGATTTCCCGGTGATCCTGCCGCGCACGTCCGAGGGGCTGTTCCTGCTGCAGCGCATCCGGGACGAGGCCCACCGCTTCGCGATCGCCTACCATCGGCAGAAGCGCGGCAAAGCCATGACCGTCTCCGTGCTGGACGGCGTGCAGGGACTGGGGCCGGCCAAGCGGAAGGCGCTGCTGAAACATTTTGGCTCGGCGAAGAAGCTGAAGGCGGCGAGCGTCGAAGAACTGCAGCAGGTACCGGGCATCGGCCCCGCGATGGCGGCGTCGCTGAAGCGGCAGCTGGCGCCCGGGGCCGCGGACGAGGGCGCGCCGGCAGTGAACATGGCAACCGGCGAAATCATCGAATCTTAGTTAGGCTAGAGCTGGAATCGAGGGGTGTGTGGTCGGGATGGATGGTATGACGATGACGGTGGACGAGGATTTGACGCCGGAGAAACCGGTGGAATCCGAACTCCTCGTGGTCACCGGCATGTCGGGAGCCGGCCGTACCACGGCAGCCCATGCGCTGGAAGACCACGGCTGGTACGTGGTGGATAACCTGCCGCCGCAAATGCTCGGCACGCTGGCCGAACTGGTGTCGCGGATGCCGCAGTCGCTGCCCAAGCTGGCCGTCGTGGTGGACGTGCGCAGCCAGAGCCTTTTCCGCGACATCCGCGAGGCGCTGCATGCCCTGGCCGCCAGCGGGATCCACTACCGGATGCTCTTCCTGGACGCCTCGGACGACGTTCTGGTCCGCCGCTTCGAACAGGGCCGGCGGCCGCACCCGCTGCAGGGCGATGGCCGCATTTCCGACGGCATCACCGCCGAACGTGAGCTGCTGAGCAGCCTGAAGGACTCGGCCGACCTGGTGGTGGAGACCACCGAGATGAACGTGCACGCCCTCGCCACGGCGATCACGGAACTCTTCACTGACTCCGGCCCCATCGTGCTGCGCATGAACGTGATCAGCTTCGGCTTCAAGTACGGGCTGCCGGTGGACGCCAACTTCGTCGCCGACGTCCGCTTCATTCCGAACCCGCACTGGGTTCCCGCGCTGCGCCCTTACACCGGGCTCGACGAGAAGGTCCGTGACTACGTGCTGGTGGATTCCGGCGCCGAAGAGTTTGTCAACCGCTACGTGGATGCGCTGGAGCCGGTGCTGGAGGGCTACCGCCGGGAAAACAAGCACTATGGCACCATCGCCATCGGATGTACCGGCGGTAAGCACCGGTCGGTCGCGGTGGCCGAGGAAATCGGCAAGCGGTTGGCCCAGTTGCCCAGTGTCAAGGTGACCGTCCAGCACCGGGACCTGGGGCGCGAATAGTGGCAATCCTGACCGGACCGTTGCCGCTGGTTCCGGTCCCGGGTACCTCCCGCAGCCGGACCGGGAAGGGCGGGGCGCCGCCGTCCGTCGTCGCGTTGGGCGGCGGGCACGGGCTGTCCGCCTCGCTGGGCGCGCTGCGCCTGCTGACCACCGAGCTCACCGCCATTGTCACGGTGGCCGACGACGGCGGATCCTCCGGCCGCTTGCGCGAGGAGTTCGGCGTGCTCCCGCCCGGGGACCTGCGGATGGCACTGGCCGCCCTGTGCGACGACACCGACTGGGGCCGGACCTGGCGCGACGTGATGCAGCATCGCTTCAAGTCGTCCCCGGGGTCCGAGCAGTCGCTGGACAACCATGCCCTGGGCAACTTGCTGATTGTCACGTTGTGGGAGCTGCTGGGGGACCCCGT
Source organism: Arthrobacter sp. Dra40 (assembly GCF_059091905.1). Lineage (NCBI taxonomy): Bacteria > Bacillati > Actinomycetota > Actinomycetes > Micrococcales > Micrococcaceae > Arthrobacter > Arthrobacter sp. Dra40. The sequence goes on along the minus strand of NZ_JBNHHB010000020.1, from coordinate 18,735 downwards.
GGCGGGCCTCAAATGGGCCGGCGCCCTGCTGGGAGCACGCGGCGAGGTACTGCCGATGGCCACCGTGCCGCTGACCATCGAGGGCGACGTGCTGGTGGAGGGCGAGGACGGGCGCTTGCGGAGCGCGCTGATCTCCGGCCAGTCCCGGCTCGCCGCGGCCGGACGGAACAGCCACGTCAATGACGTTCGCCTGCTGCCCGACGACGCCCCGGCCTGCGTCGAAGCGCTCAACGCCGTCGAACTTGCCGACTGGGTGATCCTGGGTCCCGGGTCCTGGTATACCTCCGTGCTGCCGCATCTGATGCTCAAGGAGATGCGCGAGGCGCTGTGCAACACCCCGGCGCGGCGGTGCCTGACCATGAACCTCTCGGTGGATACCAAGGAAACGTCAGGCATGACGGCGGCGGACCACCTGGCGGCGGTGAAGCGCTGCGCTCCCGACATGCGTTTCGATGTGGTGCTGGCCGATCCGCGGGTGATCGAAAACAGGGAGCGGTTCGAGGAAGCCGCCGGAGAACTCGGTGCGCGCGTGGTCTTCGGTAGAGTAGGAAGCTCAGGCGGACGCCCCGTACACGATCCGTTGAGACTGGCGAGTGCCTACCACGACATTTTCGGGGACAGCAAGGATTAGGTAAGGACAAGGTGCATGGCGCTGACCGCAGCAGTCAAGGATGAGCTTGCTCGCCTCGACATCAAGAAGTCCCAGGTCCGGAAGGCGGAGGTCTCCGCGACGCTCCGGTTCGCCGGCGGACTTCACATCATTTCCGGCCGCATTGTTATTGAGGCGGAAGTTGATCTGGCTGCGACGGCCCGGCGGCTGCGTACCGCCATCTCGGAAGTCTATGGCCACAGCGGCGACATCATCGTGGTCTCCGGCGGCGCCCTGCGCCGCGGGAACCGCTACGTGGTGCGCGTCGTCAGGGACGGAGAGTCCCTGGCCCGGCAAACCGGCCTGCTGGACGGCCGAGGCCGTCCGGTCCGCGGGCTGCCGTCCGTGGTGGTCAACGGTTCGGCGGCCGACGCCGAGGCGGTGTGGCGCGGCGCCTTCCTGGCGCACGGATCGCTGACCGAGCCGGGCCGTTCGTCCGCGCTGGAAGTCACTTGCCCCGGTCCGGAAGCGGCGCTGGCACTGGTTGGCGCGGCCCGCCGTTTGGGCATCGCAGCCAAGGCACGCGAGGTCAGGGGCGTGGACCGGGTGGTGATCCGGGACGGTGACAGCATTGCCGCGCTCTTGACCCGGATGGGCGCCCATGATGCGCTGATGGTGTGGGAAGAACGGCGGATGCGGAAGGAAGTGCGGGCCACCGCAAACCGGCTGGCCAATTTCGACGACGCCAACCTGCGGCGCTCGGCGCAGGCCGCGGTGGCGGCGGGTGCGCGCGTCGAACGGGCGCTGGAGATCCTCGGTGAAGATGTGCCCGAGCACTTGCGCTACGCCGGCGAACTGCGGGTGGCGCATAAGCAAGCCTCGCTGGACGAACTCGGCCGTTTGGCGGATCCGGCGATGACCAAGGACGCCATCGCGGGCCGGATCCGGCGGCTGCTTGCCATGGCCGATAAACGGGCGGCAGAGTTGCGGATACCTGGGACCGAGGCCAATGTGACCCCGGAGATGCTGGACGACTAGATACAGATTGGGCAGCCTGCCGGTCACGCCGGCGGCAACGGTCAACGAAGACCGGTTTCAGAGCTACCGGACGGAAACCTCCGTCCGGTTGGACAATCCGACCCAGCCGCGGACCGCGGCCGGGAGATGACGGAGGAAACCATGAGCACATACGAACTGCCCGAGCTCGATTATGATTACGCAGCCCTGGAGCCGCACATCTCGGCCCGGATCATGGAGCTGCACCACTCCAAGCACCACGCCACCTACGTGGCCGGCGCGAACACCGCGCTGGAGCAGCTGGCCGAGGCCCGCTCCAAGGGTGAATTCGGCAACGTGCCGAAGCTGTCCAAGGACCTGGCCTTCCACCTCGGCGGCCATACCAACCACTCGATCTTCTGGAAGAACCTCTCCCCGGAAGGCGGCGACAAGCCCACCGGCGAACTCGCTTCCGCGATCGATGAGTACTTCGGGTCCTTCGATGCGTTCCGCGGCCACTTCGGCGCCGCGGCGCTGAGCCTGCAGGGCTCGGGCTGGGCCGTGCTGGCCTACGAACCGCTGGGCGGCAACCTGGTCATCGAGCAGCTCTACGACCAGCAGGGCAACATCCCGGTGGGCACCATCCCGCTGCTGATGCTGGACATGTGGGAGCACGCCTTCTACCTGGACTACGTCAACGTCAAGGCCGACTACGTCAAGGCGTTTTGGAACATCGTCAACTGGGCCGACGTCGCCGCCCGCTTCGACGCCGCCCGGACCGGCGCTTCCGCGCTGATCACCCCGGCCAAGTAAGGCCGCACATATAAGGCACCGGCCGGGTGCGGATCACAAGGAAACCCCGCACCCGGTCATCATCTCCTCCAGGAGGTAGAGGCACATGAGTACTCGAGTTGGTATCAACGGATTCGGCCGGATCGGCCGCAGCTACTTCCGCGCAGCTTTGGCCAAGAAGGCGGATCTGGAAATCGTGGCCATCAATGACTTGACCGACGCGGAAACGCTGGCCCACTTGCTCAAATACGACAGCGTGCTGGGCATCCTGCCGGAATCGGTAGAGGTGGACGCCGGCAACCTCATTGTCGGCGGCCGGAAGGTGCGCGTCCTGTCCGAGAAGGACCCGGCGGCCCTGCCGTGGGGCGATCTCGACGTGGACATCGTGATCGAATCCACCGGCCGGTTCAACAAGAGCGGGGGCGCCCGCAAACACATGGAGGCCGGCGCCAAGAAGGTCCTGGTCTCCGCGCCCGCCAAGGACGAGGACATTACCATCGTGATGGGCGTCAATGACGGTGAGTACGACGCCGATGCGCACCACCTGATTTCGAACGCCTCCTGCACCACCAACTGCCTGGCACCGCTGGCCAAGGTGCTGCACGAGAAGTTCGGCATCGAGTACGGGCTCATGACCACCATCCACGCCTACACCGCCGACCAGAACCTGCAGGACGGCCCGCACCGGGACCTGCGGCGGGCCAGGGCGGCGGCCATTAACCTGGTGCCAACGTCGACCGGCGCGGCGAAGGCCATCGGCCGGGTGCTTCCGGAGCTGCAGGGTAAGTTGGACGGCTTCGCGGTCCGGGTGCCGGTGCCCACCGGGTCCATGACGGACCTGACCGCCACCCTGTCCCGCGAAGCGACGGTGGAGGAGGTCAACGACGCGTTCAAGGAGGCCGCCGCGGACCCGCACTGGGCCGGCATTCTCAGCTATACGGAGGACCCCATCGTGTCGTCCGATATCGTCACAGACCCGGCGTCTTCGATCTTCGACTCGGGACTGACTAAGGTTATGGGTAACCAGGTGAAAGTTGTTGGCTGGTACGACAACGAGTGGGGCTACTCCAACCGCCTGTTGGATCTGACTGTCCTGATCGCATCAAAGCTGTCCTAGGTACGGCACCACCCGTCCTCCGCACGAAGGTAGAAATGACTGCACATTCTCTCGATGAACTGCTGGCCGCCGGAGTCCGCGGACGCCACGTGTTGGTCCGCTCGGACCTGAACGTCCCGTTGGAGGGCGAATCGCCGGACCTGAAGGTGTCCGACGACGGACGCATCCGCGCCTCGCTGCCGGTCATCACCAAGCTGGCGGAGGCCGGGGCCCGGGTGATCGTGACGGCTCACCTCGGCCGGCCCAAGGGCGCGCCCGAGGAGAAGTTCTCGCTGCGCCCCGCGGTCGCCCGGCTGAAGGAGCTGGCTGCTGTCACGGTCAAGTTCGCCGAGGACACGGTGGGTCCGGCGGCCCGGGAGGCAGCGGCCGGGCTGCAGGACGGCGAAGTGCTGGTGCTGGAGAACGTACGCTTCGATCCGCGCGAAACCAGCAAGGACGACGCTGAGCGTGCAGCTTTTGCCGCCGAACTCGCCGCCCTCACCGGTGGCGACGGGGCGTACGTGGACGATGCGTTCGGGGCCGTGCACCGCAAACATGCTTCGGTGTTCGACATCGCCCGCCTGCTCCCGGCCTACCAGGGCGACCTGGTGCGGACTGAACTCCAGGTGCTGAACCGTCTCACCGAAGCCCCCCAGCGACCGTATGTGGTGGTGCTGGGCGGCTCCAAGGTCTCGGACAAACTGGCTGTGATCGAGAACCTGCTGGGCAAGGCCGACTACCTGCTGGTCGGCGGCGGAATGGTCTTCACCTTCCTCGCCGCCCAAGGATATAAGGTCGGTGCCAGCCTGCTGGAAAAGGACCAGCTGGACACGGTGCGCGGCTATCTCGCCCGTGCCAAGGAACTGGGATGCACCTTCATCTTGCCGACGGACATCGTGGTCGCGGAGAAGTTCGCCGCCGACGCGGCGTGGGAAGTGGTGCCCGCGGACAACATCGAATCGGCATCGTTCGGCGCCGCTGGCATTGGGCTGGACATCGGTCCGGAGTCGGCCGAAGCCTTCGCCCACCAGATCCATTCGGCAAATACGGTCTTCTGGAACGGGCCGATGGGCGTGTTCGAATTTGATGCCTTCGCCAACGGGACCCGCACCGTTGCCAAGGCGCTCACCGGCAGCGACGGCTTTACCGTGGTCGGCGGCGGCGATTCCGCCGCTGCGGTACGCACCCTGGGCTTCGATGACGACGCTTTTGGCCATATTTCCACCGGCGGCGGTGCCAGCCTCGAGTACCTCGAAGGCAAGGAACTGCCCGGCCTGGCCGCACTGGACCGCTGACGGCAGCCGGATCCCTCGCCGCTAGGCGAGGATGGTTCCGGTATTGCCCAAGCCACAGCGCGGCCCGGCCGCGCGAAACGACGCCCAGCACCACAGATGGAGACCGCAGTGACCACTTCGACCAACGGCAAGTTCGACCGCAAACCGCTGATCGCCGGCAACTGGAAGATGAACATGGACCACGTCCAGGGCATCACGCTGCTGCAGAAATTGGCCTGGACGCTCAGCGATGCCCGGCATGACTACAGCCGGGTGGAGGTCGCCGTCTTCCCTCCGTTCACGGATCTGCGCGGCGTACAGACGCTCGTCAACGGCGACGACCTGAAGCTCGTTTACGGCGCACAGGACCTCTCGCCGCATGACTCGGGCGCGTACACCGGGGACATCTCCGGGCAGTTCCTGGCCAAGCTGGGCTGCAGGTATGTGCTGGTGGGCCATTCCGAGCGGCGGGAAATCCACGGTGAGGACGACGCCCTGCTGAATGAGAAGCTGAAGGCGGCCTACCGGCACAAGCTAACCCCCATTCTGTGCGTCGGCGAGGGCCTTGGCGTGCGCCAGGCGGGCAACCACGTGGAGCACACGCTCAGCCAATTGCGTGCCGACGTGGCCGGCCTCGATGCCGAGCAGGCGGCCAGGTTGGTCATCGCTTACGAACCGGTCTGGGCGATCGGTACGGGGGAGGTGGCCGGTCCTGAAGACGCTCAGGAGATGTGCGCCGCCATCCGCGCCGAGATGGCCGTGCTCTTCGACGAGAGCGTGGCAGCCGGCGTCCGCCTGCTCTACGGCGGGTCCGTGAAGGCGGGCAACGCTGCCGCAATCCTGAATGAGCGCGACGTCGACGGCGTGTTGGTTGGCGGGGCCAGCCTGGATGCGGGCGAATTTGCTAATATTGTCAGGTTCGAACACCATCTGCTGACAAAGTGATGTCTGCCCGCCACTGGGATATCCCGACAGCTGACGAAAGGCCACTGTGGAAGCTCTGAAGATCACTCTGCAAATCCTGCTCGGCATCACCAGCCTGCTGCTGACCCTGCTCATCCTGCTCCACAAGGGGCGCGGCGGCGGCATGTCCGACATGTTCGGCGGTGGCATGACCACCAGCCTGGGATCGTCCGGCGTCGCAGAGCGGAACCTCAACCGGTTCACGGTGGTTCTGGGACTGGTCTGGGGCACCGTCATCGTGGCGCTCGGCCTCATGATGCGTTTCAGCGCGGAATCCTAAGCGGCTTTTCTTCCCGCCCCGCCGCTTTCCGGACCGGTTTCGGCTTAGCCGGAATTCCGAGAGACTTTGCCCAACCCCCTTAACCCTGCGCTGTTCCCACCGTAGACTGGTGCCCGATGCAGGGGGCATCCTTTCTGGTAATCGGGGGCAAAACATGGTTGATCCGTCGAATTCCTTCCGGGCCGTCCGGGTCGGTTCCGAAACGGGCGCCGGGCTTGCCGGTTGGCAAGCCGTGACGGGCCGGACGGTGGTGCCGGTCACCAAAGTCCCGGTCACCTACTGGTGCCCGAAGGGACACCAGACCACACCGGTTTTCGCCAATCTCAGCGAAGCCGACATCCCCACATCGTGGGATTGCCCGCACTGCGGCCAGACGGCCGCCAGGGAGCCCGGCGGGAGCGGTACCGAGGCACGCAGCAGCGACGAGCCCTACAAAAGCCATCTGGAGTACGCCAAGGAACGGCGCAGCCCGGACGAGGCCGAGGCCGTGGTGGAACAGGCGCTGGAGAAGTTGCGGCGGCGACGGCGGGAAGCACTTCGTCGGGCCGAGTCAGCCCGCCAGCGCCAGAGCGACTAGAGGCCCGCACCGGGCCATCTTCGACACGTCGACGGCACACCGTCGACGGTCGCGGTCGACGGTCGTGCCGGCCGACGGCAGAATCAGGCTCCTAATCGTCGCCGTTGTCGGCCGGGGAGAGCAACGCCTCCGGCAGCTTGGACGCCGCGTCTTGATCCAGCAGCCATACGGTGCGCTTGCGTCCGCGTGCGCCGGCAGCAGGAACCTGCACCGGGCTGGCACCGGCCAGGGCAAGCCCCACCGCGCCGGCCTTGTCACTGCCGCCCACCACCAGCCACACCTCGTCCGCGGAATTGATCGCGGGGAGCGTGAGGGACACGCGCTCCGGCGGCGGTTTCGGCGCATCGGTTTCGCCAACCGCGGAGCGGTCTTCCGTACGGATACCGGCCATTTCGGGAAACAGCGAGGCAATGTGTGCGTCAGGGCCGACGCCGAGCAGCAGCACATCAAACTTCGGCACCGGGCCACTCGTTCCCTCATCGGCCGCAGCCTGTCGGAGGGCTGCGGAGTACGCGACGGCGGCCGCCTCCGGGTCGGCGTATTCGCCGGCGGCGCCGAATGGGTGCACTCGGGCTGGATCCAGGGGGAGCCCGTCCAGCAGCGCTTCGCGCGCCTGCCGCTCGTTGCGGTCCGGGCTGTCCTTCGCGACGAAGCGTTCGTCGCCCCACCAGACATTCACCTTCGACCAGTCGAAGCCGGCGGGGAGTCCAACCGCGGCGACCGCCTTCAGTGTGTTGATACCCAAGCTGCCGCCGGTGAGTACCACGGTGGCTTCGCCGCGTTCGGACTGGACGGCTGCCAGCCGCTCGACCAGCCGCTGGGCGGTCGCACCCGCTAGGGCGGCGAGGTCCGTATGGACTACGACATGTGGTTCAGCGTTCACTGCGGCGCACGCTCCTCAAATTGGTCCGGGGCAATCCATCGATCAACACTTCACCGAACACCTCGTCCGGGTCGAGCCGGCGAAGCTCTTCGGCCAGGCATTCTTCCAGCGGCCGGCGCGGCAGCGAGATCCGTTGGACCGGCTGGCCCGGCATCAGCAGCTCGGCCACGCTGGGACCGGGACGCAGGATGCGGATCTCGCCGGTGGTCCGCGAGATTCGCACGCCCCTGATGCCGGTGCCCGCGAGGTCCTCCACGATGGTCACCGGCGCGTTCAGGGCCAGCGTCAGCCACGCCGCCAGCAGGACGGTGCTGGGGGAGTCGGATGCCCCCTCCACCGCAACGGCCGTCACCGGCGCCGGCTCCACTTGGTCAAAGACTGCGGCCAGCTGGACACGCCAGCTGGTCAGCCGCGTCCAGGCCAGATCCGTATCGCCCGCGGTGTAGGTGTCGCGCAGGCTGAACAGCGCCTGCTGCGGGTCGGTCTCATTGCCGGAATCCGTAATGCGGCGGTGGGCGATTCGACCGATCGACGTGCGCGAGGCATCCTGGGGCATGCCGTGCGGCCACCAGGCCACGATCGGGGCATCGGGCAGCAGCAGGGCGGCCACCAGGGACTCGCTTTCGGCAGCCAGCTGGCCGTAACCGTACAGCACGATGACCTCGGCTGCTCCGGCGTCGCCGCCGACCCGGATTTGGGCATCGAGGCGGGTGTTCTGCTCCGACCCTGCATCCACCAGCGCAATGATCCGGCAGGGATGTTCGCGGCTGGCGGCATTGGCAGCGAGGATGGCCTCCTCCTCATGGCCCAGCGAGGTCACCACCACCAGGGTGAGCACGCGACCCAGTGCCACAACGCCGCCCTGCTCGCGCATGGCCACGATCTCTTTCGAGACCTTCGACGTGGTGGTGTCTTTCAGGTCCTTGATCACGGCCTTCTCCAAGTGCGTCCGTCGCGGGCCAGCAGTTCATCGGCCGACGCCGGTCCCCAGCTGCCGGGGGAGTACGGCTCCGGCCGGGTCCGGCTCTCGGCCCAATATTCCTCGAACGGGTCCAGGATCTTCCACGAGAGCTCGACTTCCTGGTGCCGCGGGAACAGCGGCGGCTCACCGAGCAGTACGTCCAGGATCAGCCGCTCGTAGGCCTCGGGACTCGACTCGGTAAACGCATGCCCGTAGCCGAAGTCCATCGTGACGTCGCGGACTTCCGTTTGGGTCCCGGGCACCTTGGAACCGAAGCGGATGGTGACCCCTTCGTCCGGCTGTACCCGGATCACCACCGCGTTTTGGCCGAAGTCATCCTCACTGTGGTTCGGGAACAGCAGGTTCGGGGCCCGCTTGAATACGACGGCGATCTCTGTCACCCGTCGGCCCAGTCGCTTGCCGGCGCGCAGGTAGAACGGAACACCGGACCAACGCCGGGTGTGAATGTCCAGTCGCAGCGCAGCATAGGTCTCGGTGACCGAATCGGGATTGAAGCCTTCTTCCTCCAGATAGCCGGCGACCTTTTCACCGCCCTGCCAGCCGCCGGTGTACTGCCCCCGGGCCGAGTGGGTCGAGAGATCCTTGGGGAGCTTGACGGCGGCCAGCACTTTTTCCTTTTCCGCCCGCAGGTCCTCCGCATTGAAGGAGATCGGTTCCTCCATGGCGGTCAAGGCCAGCAGTTGGAGCAGGTGGTTCTGGATGACGTCGCGAGCCGCGCCGACGCCGTCGTAATAGCCCGCACGGCCGCCAATGCCGATGTCTTCCGCCATGGTGATCTGCACATGGTCCACATAGTTGGCGTTCCAGAGCGGTTCAAACAGTTGATTGGCAAAGCGAAGCGCCAGCAGGTTCTGGACGGTCTCCTTGCCCAAATAGTGGTCGATCCGGAATACCGCGTCCGGCGGGAAAACCGATTCAACGATATTGTTCAGCTCGCGTGCGGACTGCAGATCATGGCCGAAGGGCTTCTCGATGACCACCCGACGCCACGGCGTGCCGGGGTCGTCTTCGGTGGCCTGAGCGAGGCCGTGCGAGGAGAGCATCTGGCACACCTGCTCGAAGGCCTTGGGCGGGATCGAGAGGTAAAAAGCGTGGTTTCCCTGGGTCCCGCGTTGTTCATCGAGCTCCTTCAACGTGGCCCCCAACTGCTCGAAGGCCTCGTCGTCGTCGAACGCTCCTTCGACAAACCGGATGCCGGCAGCCAGATGCGTCCAGATGTCCTCGCGGAACGGGGTCCGGGCGTGCTGCTGCACGGACTCCTTCACCTGGGCCGCAAATTCGGCGTCGTCCCACGGCCGACGGGCAAAGCCGACCAGCGCGAAGCTGGGCGGCAGCAGTCCGCGGTTGGCCAGGTCATAAACCGCCGGCATCAGCTTCTTCCGCGCAAGGTCTCCGGTAACACCGAACAGCACCAGGGAACACGGGCCGGCAATGCGGTCAAGCCGGCGGTCGCGTGGGTCCCGCAGCGGGTTGGCCGGACGGCGGGGTGGAGTGGAGGGCGCCATGACTACTTTCCGGCGAGTTGAGAGACGGCGTCGATCACCTGGCGCAAACCCGCCCCACGGTCAGCCAGATGAAGGCGCAGGACAGGTCGGCCGGCGTCGCGCAGGACGTTGGCGTCGCCGGCTGCCTGGGCGGCAATGAGTTCGCCGAAGCTGAACGGGCGACCCGGGATGGGGATGTCCGCGGCTGCTTCGCCGGTCAGTTGCAGGTAGACGCCGGTGGCCGGTCCACCCTTGTGGAACTGGCCGGTGGAGTGCAGGAAGCGCGGTCCCCAGCCGAACGTCACTGGACGGCCGCTGGCTTCGGCCAGCAGGGGACGGATCCGTTCCAGTTCGGCTTGGCCGAAGCGGTCCAGATAGGCCTGCACGCTGACATAGCCGTCCGGCCCCAGTTTGCCCAGCAGGTCCCGGAGCGCGTCCTCCAGCGAGCTGCCCATGGCCAGTCCGCTGCCGCGTACCTGGACGGCACCGTCGGTGAAGTCGGGAAGCATGGCCTCCGGGCGCTCTTCCAGCAGTCCGCGCGCGGCGGCCTTGGCGGCCTCCACATCCGGCTGGTCGAAGGGGTTGATGCCCAGCAGGCGGCCGGCCACTGCCGTGGCGTACTCCCAGAGCAGCAGCTGGCTGCCCAGGCTGCCGCCGACGGCCACCTCATCAGCGCCGAGGGTCACCTCGTGATCGGGCGAGACCAGCCGGACGACCAACACATCGGCGGCTTTGGAAACTGCCTCGGGATCACCGGAGTTGACCACCACCGGCAGCAGGCCGGTGCCCAGCTTGCCGGTGGACTCGGCAATCAGCTGTTCGGCCCAGTCGCCGAAGCCCACAATGCCGGAGCCTTCGTCGACAATGGCCACCTTGTTGCGCAGCGGCTCGGTGCCGGCCAACGCCGCACCCAGTGCCAGGGCCATGTTGTCGGCGGAGTCCTCGGAGAGCACTTCGGCGGCCTCTTCGGCGTCGTCCAGCAGTCTTTCAATGTCCACACCGGCCAGCCCGGAAGGAACCAGCCCGAAAGCGGTCAGCGCGGAGTAGCGCCCGCCGACGTCGGGATCGGCGTTGAACACCGCCCGGTAGCCGGCGTCCCGGGACGCCTGATCCAGCGGTGACCCGGGATCGGTGACCACGATGATCCGCGAAGCGGCGTCCAGGCCGGCGTCGGAAAATGCCTGTTCGAAGGCCCGGCGCTGCGAATCTGTTTCCAGCGTGGAACCGGATTTGGACGCCACGATGATCGCGGTGTCAGCAAGCCGCTCCGCCAGCGCGGCAGCCACCTGCTGCGGATCCGTGCTGTCCAGCACGGTCAGCTCCACCCCGGCGGTGTTGGCGATGACTTCGGGTGCGAGCGAGGATCCGCCCATCCCGGCCAGCACGAACCGGGTCACGCCTTCGGCGGCAAGCTCCCTGCGGAGCTCAAGAATGTCCGCCACCAACGGCCGGGAGAGCGCCGCGGCGTCCACCCAACCGAGGCGGATTGCGGCCTCCGCTTCTGCCTCCGGGCCCCACAGGGTATTGTCCTGGGCGGCAATCCGGGACGCGACCCGATCCTCGACCAAGGTGTCGATGTGCCGGCGGACAGCGGCCAGCGCAGCTCCCGATGCTTCGAAGGCCAGCGAGCTCATGCCTTCGGAGCCCCCGGCGCCGAGTCCAGGGCGTTCTGGACGGTCTCCCGCAGCTGCTGCCAGCTGGTAACGAACTTCTCCAGGCCCTCGTCCTCGAGCAGTTCGACCACTTCGTTATAGGAAATGCCGACCTTGGCGATCTGGTCCAGCACCTTGTTGGCTTCCTGGTAGCTGCCGGTGACCCGGTCGCCCTCGATCTTGCCGTGGTCGGCGACGGCTTCCAGCGTTTTCTCCGGCATGGTGTTGACCACGTTGTTGGCCACCAGTTCGGTGACGTACAGAGTGTCCGGGTAGTCCGGGTTCTTCACCCCGGTGGAAGCCCACAGGGGCCGCTGCGGCCGGGCACCCGACGCGGCCAAAACCTGCCAGCGTTCGGTGGCGAACTGCTCTTCGTAGATCTGGTACGCCAGCTGTGCATTCGCGACGCCGGCCTTGCCCTTCAGCGCGGTGGCTTCCTCGGTGCCGATCGCGTCCAGGCGCTTGTCGATCTCGCTGTCCACCCGGGACACGAAGAAGGAGGCCACCGAGTGAAGGCTGGCGAGGTCCTTGCCGTTCTCCTTGGCCTGCTCCAGCCCCAGCATGAACGCGTTGATCACTTCGCGGTAGCGCTGCAGCGAGAAGATCAGTGTGACGTTGACGCTGATGCCGGCCGCGAGGGTCTCGGTGATCGCTTCCAGGCCTTCGGTGGTGGCCGGAATCTTGATGAACGCGTTCGTCCGGCCCACGGCCTTTTGCAGGTGCTTGGCCTCGGCGACGGTGCCGCGGGTGTCGCGGGCCAGCCGCGGGTCCACCTCGATCGACACGCGGCCGTCCACGCCGTCGGTGTCCGTGGCGAGTGCGGAGAACAGGTCGCAGGCTTCGGCCACGTCGGCCGTGGTGATCGCGAAGACCGCCGTGTCCACGTCGGCGCCATCGGCGGCCAGTTGGTTCACCTGTGCCTCGTAACTGCGGCCGTCCTGCAGTGCCGAGGCGAAGATGGACGGGTTGGTGGTGACGCCGACGACGTTCATCTCGTCGATCAGGGCCTTTAGGGTCCCGGAACTGATCCGTTCACGGGAGAGATCGTCGAGCCAGATGGAGACACCGGCATCGGAGAGAGCCTGGGTATTCGGGTTGGACATCGCGTCCTCCTTAGGAGTTGTTGATCTGTGCGAGCGAGTCGCGGGCGGCTTCGACAACAGCCTCGGCCGTGATGCCGAATTCGCGGAACAGGGTCTTGTAGTCGGCGGAGGCCCCGTAGTGCTCCAGGGACACGCTGCGGCCGGCATCGCCGACCAAGCCGTCCCAGCACTGCGCGATGCCTGCTTCCACCGAGACCCGGGCCTTGATGCCGGCGGGAAGCACCGATTCGCGGTAGGCGGGGTCCTGGCGGGCGAACCACTCGAGGCAGGGCACGGAAACCACGCGGGTGGCAATACCCTCCGCCTGCAGCGTTTCGCGCGCCTGGACGGCCAGCTGCACTTCGGAGCCGGTGGCCAGCAGGATCACCTGCGGGGTGGCGTCCGTGCCGCCGGACTGCGCTTCGGCCAAGACATACGCGCCCTTGGCCACGTTGTCGGCGGAGGCGAAGCCGGCTTCTCCGCGGTCGTAGACCGGCAGGTTCTGCCGGGTGAGCACAATGCCGGCCGGGTTGCTGTGGTTCTCCAGCATCGCCTTCCACGCCTGCGCCACTTCGTTGGCATCGGCAGGGCGGACGACGTCGAGGCCCGGGATGGCGCGCAGGCTCGCCAGCTGCTCCACCGGCTGGTGGGTGGGTCCGTCTTCACCGAGGCCGATGGAATCGTGTGTCCAGACGTAGATGGAGGGAACGCCCATCAGCGCGCCCAGCCGGATGGCCGGCCGCTGGTAGTCGCTGAAGATCAGGAACGTTCCGGAGAAGGCCCTGGTGTTGGAGCTGAGCACAATGCCGTTGACGATGGACGCGGCCGCGTGCTCACGAATGCCGAAGTGCAGCACCCGTCCGTACGGGCCGCCGGACCACATCTCGGTCTGCCGCGACTCCGGAACAAAGGACGGAGCGCCTTCGATCGTGGTGTTGTTAGATTCTGCCAAGTCGGCCGAGCCGCCCCACAGCTCCGGGAGCACCGGACCGATGGCGTTGAGCACCTTGCCGGAAGCAGCGCGGGTGGACACGTCCTTGCCGGCGGGGAACTCGGGCAGCGCCTGCTCCCAGCCCTTCGGCAGCTCGGATGCCTGGACACGGTCCAGCAGTGCGGCGTTTTCCGGGTTGGCTTCCCGCCACGCCTCGTAGCCGGTCTCCCAGTCCGCCCGGGCCTGCTTGCCGCGTGCGGCAACCTGGCGCGCGTGGTCCAACACGTCCTGCTCCACGGCGAACTGCTGCTCGGGATCGAAGCCGAGCACTTCCTTGACGGCGGCGACTTCCTCGGCCCCCAGCGCGGAGCCGTGGATCTTTCCGGTGTTCTGCTTCTTCGGGGCCGGCCAACCAATGATGGTGCGCAGCGAGATGATCGACGGCCGGGACGTTTCGGCCTTCGCGGCCTTCAACGCCTCGAACAGGGCCGGAATGTCTTCGGCGTACTCACCGGTCTTGGTCCAGTCCACGCGCTGGGTGTGCCAGCCGTACGCTTCGTAGCGCTTGAGCACGTCCTCGGTGAAGGCAATGTCGGTGTCGTCTTCGATGGAAATCTTGTTGTCGTCATAGAGCACCACCAGATTGCCCAGTTCCTGGTGGCCGGCCAGCGACGAGGCCTCCGAGGTGACGCCTTCCTGCAGGTCGCCGTCGGATGCGATCACCCAGACCGTGTGGTCGAAGGGGCTCTCGCCGGCGGCAGCATCGGCGTCGTACATGCCGCGCGTGCGGCGCTGCGCATAGGCGAAGCCGACGGCGGAGGCGAGGCCTTGGCCCAGCGGGCCGGTGGTGATTTCCACGCCGGCGGTGTGCTTGTACTCCGGGTGGCCCGGGGTGAGCGAACCCCAGGTCCGCAGCGCCTTCAGATCCTCGAGTTCCAGGCCGTAGCCGGAGAGGAACAGCTGGATGTACAGCGTCAGCGAGGTGTGGCCGGGGGAGAGGACAAAGCGGTCGCGGCCCACCCACTCCGGGTCCGTCGGGTCGTGCCGCATGAACTGCTGGAAGATCAAGTAGGCGGCCGGCGCCAGGCTCATGGCCGTTCCGGGGTGGCCGTTGCCGACCTTCTCCACGGCATCGGCGGCGAGAACGCGCACCGTGTCCACCGCCCGCTGGTCCAGCGATGTCCACGACAATTCCTGATCTTGCATATGTGGCACCGGTGGGGCCCTTTCTGATCGACGTGGCAGCACCGACGGTCCGGAAAAGGCGCCCGCAACCGCGGACCCGCGGACCATTCGCCGTTGATACTGCCGTGAGCATTGTTGCGCCACATCCCGGCGGACTGGCGCTCGATCCCCACTCTATCCGTTGAGCCTGCAATGCGCAGGACGCTTTACGGTGCGTGCAGTCACACAGGCGCCCATTGTTTTGGTGTTGGTCGACTTGTTTTGGTGTTGGTCGACGCGGCCACCGCGTGGGTCGGTTTCTACGACAGATAGAAGGAGTATGATGTAGGTGCACCTTGACCCGCCCTAAGCGGCCGGGCGTTTTCGTGTGTCAGACGGACTCCAGCAGAACTGAGTGGTTTTTCCTTGAATATGCAGACCGTGCCGGACCAGGCGTTGGCCGTTCCGGCCAAGCCCGGCTTTTCGCGCAAGGCCAAAGCGTACATAGCGCTCACAAAGCCTCGTGTCATGGAACTCCTGCTGGTCACCACCCTGCCCACCATGATCTTCGCCCACGGCGGCTTCCCCGATCTTTGGCTGATGGCCGCCACGATGATCGGTGGCGCGCTGGCCGCCGGCTCCGCTGGCTCCTTCAACTGCTACATCGACCGGGACATGGACAAGCTCATGCACCGGACGGAGAACCGGCCCCTGGTGACCGGCGAACTCACTCCTCGCGAGGCTCTGGTGTTCTCCTGGGTGCTGGGTGTCGTGGCCGTAGCGCTGCTCTGGGTCGGGGCGAATCCGCTGGCCGGCCTGCTGGGCATCGGCGCGATCTTCTTCTACGTGGTCATCTACACGCTGATCCTCAAGCGCCGGACCTCGCAGAACATTGTCTGGGGCGGCGCTGCCGGATGCTTCCCGGTGCTGATTGCCTGGGCCGCAGTGACCAACACGGTGGCTTGGCCCGCCGTGATCCTGTTCATGGTCATCTTCCTGTGGACACCGCCGCACTACTGGCCGCTGTCCATGAAGTACAGCGACGACTACAACGCCGCCAACGTCCCGATGCTTGGCGCCATCGCCAGCGCGCGCCAGGTATCCGTGCAGGTTGTTCTGTACGCCTGGGCCACGCTGGTCTGCTCCCTGCTGCTGGCACCGGTCGGCGGCGCCGGCTGGGTGTACACCATCGTGGCGCTGCTCAGCGGCGGCTATTTTGTGTACGAATCGCACCGCCTGTACTCGCTGGCCAAGCGCGGAACCGAAACCCCCGCCGCCACGAACAAGAGCGCCATGCGGGTGTTCCACGGTTCCATCAGCTACCTGACGGTGCTGTTCCTGGCCCTAGCCGTAGACCCCTTCATCGGCGGCCCCGTCTTCGGCTGACCGCCGCCTTCTTCGCGACGGCGTTGGCTGCCGCCCGTCAACCACTCCCTTGTTTTGCGAACCCCTTGTTTTGCGAACCCCTTGGTTGCCTCCGGCCAGCTCGGACGGGTTTCGCAGGGCCTGTTGGTACCCCTCGCTAGCTGGATCTGGTTTCGCCGCGCCGGCGTCCCCCTGTGTCCAGGCGCCTCCCGCGCTGACCTAAGATAGCGGCATGAATCCCTTCCGCGGTCTCATTGCCTATCCGGTGACTCCCTTTCACGACGACGGCACCGTCAACTTTCCGGAGTTGGGCCGCCATGTGTCCGCGGTGGCCGCGTCACCCGTCGACGCAATCACCGTGCTGGGCAGTTCCGGAAACTTCGCCTATCTGGACCGCGCGGAGCGCAGGAACGTCATGACAGCGGCCGTGGAAGCGGCCAAGGCGGCGCGCCCCGGACTGCCGGTGTGTGCCGGCGTGAGCGCGGTG
The DNA here is from genome assembly GCF_059091905.1 of Arthrobacter sp. Dra40. NCBI lineage: Bacteria > Bacillati > Actinomycetota > Actinomycetes > Micrococcales > Micrococcaceae > Arthrobacter > Arthrobacter sp. Dra40. Next base: position 2,138 of record NZ_JBNHHB010000020.1, on the reverse strand, counting down.
GGCACCCGGGAACTCCTGCAAAACATCGACGACGCCGCTGCCGCGGGTGTCGATGGGCTGCTCGTTTCCACAGTCTCCTACTATCCGCTGACGGACGAAGAGGTTGCAGCCCAATGCGTTGCGGCTGCACGGCAGTCGGCGCTCCCTGTGTGCCTGTATAGCAATCCCCGCACCACTCAGTTCAGCTTTAGCTTGGAGTTGGTGGCAGAACTGGCCGCTGAGCCGAACATTGTGGCAGTGAAGGAATCCGCGGCGGACGCGGACGTATTCCAAGCACGTTATGAACAGCTTCGCCGCGTACTGCCGGCGGAAGCGAGCGACTTCAGCCATGGCATGAGCGGAGACGCGCTGATCGCCGACGCCGGTTTTGCCGCCGACGCCTGGCATGGCGGACCGATCGCCGTCCTGCCGGCACACTACCGCTTGCTTCGCGATGCCCTGGAGGCCGGCGACGAGGAAGCGACGGCCGCGGCGCGCGCGGTGCTCGCCCCGTTGATGGGCTACTTCGGGACGCTGAGGCCGCTTAGCAACCTGTATGGCTTGGCCAGGGCAGCGGGCATCGACGCTGGCGACCCGCGCCTGCCGTTGCAACCGCTTCCCGGAAGCAGTCTTCGCGAACTGGCCCGACTGCTCGAAGGTATCGAGGCGTTCCGACCGGCCGAACGAGCAATGACGGGGGAGTAGCGCCCTCCAGGCTGGGCCAGCGGGGTCCACTGCGCGACCGCCGAGCAGGCAGACCCCTGTGTAGCCCCGCCGCGGCTCTGAGCCCGCCCCAATCTGCCCGCCCCACGGCCGTAGCGCCGCTACGCCCTCGACCCACCTGCGTTGTTGCGCAAGCCTGGCCCACCTCCTGTCACGCCACCACGGGCCTCCTGTCGCCCGGGGCACCTCCTTTCACACCACCGCGGGCCCTCCGCCACCACCGTAGAGTGGCCACGAGCCGAGGCGCCGGTCGAGGTGGCCGGGGCGCTCCATGGCGGTTTGGTCTCTGGCGGCTACCCCTGGGAGGCGCCACTGGGCACCTTCCCAAATTGTCGTACCCGGCTGGTTGAGTGGGGTTATGGATGGGATGGCAGAGCGGGAGCCGGTCGCTGGGGAGGGCCGGCTGTTGCCTACGCAGGAGGAGCGTGAGGCGGCGATCGCTCAGATTCTGGCCGGGATGAAACCGGCCCGGAAGGAACCGGTCCCGGTGCCGGAGCGGTGGCCGGAGCCGGTGTTCGAGCCGGGCCCGGACCCGTACGCGGGCCTGGAGATCCCGCCGGCCTCGGAGGAGGAGCTTGACCAGGGGAACCGGGCGTACCGGGAGGACTTCGCGGTTTGGGACCTGGACGACGAGACCGACCGGCCGCCGGGGGTGGGTGCGGTTCCGGCGGAGTTCGCGGAGCTGGCGAACCTGCCGGAGGGGTGCTGGCTGCCGGAGGGTTTGTTTGAGTCGAAAGCGAACGCGGACTATTATGCCGAACGCCTCGAAACGCTGGTGGCGGGTGCGGAGCCGGCGGTGCTGCTGGCTGTGCTGACGGGTTCGGCAACCGGCGGGTTGGGGTATCAGGAGACGGTGGAGCATCTGGCCGCGGTGCACCGGGTGAGGTGTTGGCTGGATGGCCGGGAGGTGGCGCTGGAGGAGCAGCTGGGTCGGAGGGCGCTGGCGCAGTTGCCGCCGCCGGGGCCTGGGTGCACCACGTTGCGGCAGCGGCAGTTGCTGGCTGCCACGTCCGCGGCCGAGGAGCTGGGCTGCCTGCTCGGCCTGCCCGAACAGCAGGCCCGCGCCCGGATGGACCAGGCCGCGGACCTGCACCGGTTGTTCCCCGCCACGCTGGCGGCGATGGGCGCCGGGGAGCTGGACCGGGAGCAGGCCGCGGTCATTGTCGTCCAGGGCCGGTCGTTGCCGGAGGAGGCGGCGGCCGGGTTTGAACAGGCCTTGTTGGGCCGGGTGAAGGGGAGGTCGCTGCGGTCTTTGCGGGACATGGCGCGGCGGCTGCGCGAGCGCATGCACCCGGAAACCATCACCGGCCGCCGCCGCACCGCGGAGCAGCGGCGGAACGTGGGCGTGGAGCCGGCGCCGGACGGGATGGCGTGGCTGAACGCGTATCTGCCGGCCGAGCAGGCCGCCGCGATCGATGACCGGCTCACCCGCGCCG